>JAGBNT010000033.1 GCA_017634255.1 Lachnospiraceae bacterium | reverse complement strand
CTCATAATCCTCTCCTGAAACAAAGACCACGAACTCGTCTCCTCCGATACGATAGACCGGCGAATGTTTGTAAACATTGCAGATAACGCGGCAGCACCCTCTTAAGTAATCGTCTCCGTAGGTATGACCGTAAGTATCATTGATCATCTTCAGGTTGTTGACATCCACCATCACTATGGCAAACTGTGTGTCCTCGCGGCTTAAGAGACGATTCATCTCCTCTATCTTTTTAACATAAGCGACCTTGCTTCCCACCTGTGTAAGCGGGTCCTTATATGCCTCGGCGCTTATCCTGCCGATCTGTTTTTCCTTGTCCCGTACATCGTTTTCGGCGCGTTCCTTATCCTTCTGTATCGCAACTATATCATTGAGATAATCCA
This sequence comes from Lachnospiraceae bacterium, assembly GCA_017634255.1. The sequence continues at coordinate 12,735 of JAGBNT010000033.1, read as the reverse complement.
CAATATTTATCTGCATGGATCTTATTCCCTGATATATGTCCTCTATCTCATCGTTACTGTGGATATCAAGCCTTATGACTCCCGCATCGTCATAGGAGCTGTCCCTTTCGGGCTTGAATTTCTTCATCTCCGTCATGATCGTTTTCAGGGGCTTGATTATACTTCTGTTCATAAGGAAATTCGCACCTGAAAGAACTATTATCGTAAGCAGGATGGCGCCAAAGATCATATACATCAGGTTAACTCTTCTCTCCTTCATTATATCATCCATGCCGACATCGCATCCGACCTGGCAGACAAGCTTCCCCTCGCTGTCATACAAGGGAACATATGCCGAGCAAAGCCACCCCCAGTCGCCGTGGGATATAGTGGGCTCCACCTCAACGGAGGCATCGACCCCTTTTAGCTCCTCTTCCCTTAATTCGTAATATCCGGTCATATATATGGGATTTTCATCGTCGTCCATCAGGTACATATCATATGTATCATTCACGCCACCCCAGGCAACGATATACAGATATTTGATATCATCCATATTTCTAAGATATCTGACGAGCAGGTTTCTGTTTTCCACATAGCCTTCCCACAGACCCTGTGCCCTTATGTACTCTTCAATAGCGGTCTCATCATCCTCTGCCTCCGCCTTGTCCCTCAGCGCCTGATACTCCTCGCTTTCAGCCATCTCCCTTAATTTTTTAAAATAATCCACGTCCACAAAGGAGGCAAAGTTACGCGCCGAGGTAAGGGTAAGATTTTTAAAATATCTGTCTATCTGATCGGAGCTTATGTAAAAAGCAAGCAGAGCCATTCCAAAGGTCGCAAGGAAGACAGTGATACCTACAAAAAGATACATCTTCCTTCGTATCGAGAAGCGCTTCTTTTTATCCATATATATGCAATCTCTCCTTATTTTCTTATATTATCCACGGTTTCCAGCGAGCCTCCTCCGAAATCATCCGGTGCGCGGAACTCTCCCTTTTCCACCAGTCTTAAGAAGGCATCCACCACATCCGGAGTAAGCTGCGTTCCCGAAACCTCTTTTATTATCGAGCAGGCCTTTTCAAAATTCATACGCTTACGATAGGGTCGATTAGAATACATCGCGTCAAAGCAATCCGCTACGGCAATGATCTGTGCCACGCGGGGTATCTCCTCGCCCTTAAGATGGTTGGGATAGCCCTTTCCGTCAGGGCGCTCGTGATGGGACTGTGCTCCAACGGACAGCTCCGGCATAATGCTGATATCCTTAAGAGTATCATATCCTAAGGAAGTGTGGGACTTTATGGTCTCAAATTCCTCATCGGTCAGCTTGCCGGGCTTGTTTAATACCTCCTGGGGAACTCCTACCTTGCCTATGTCGTGCAAGAGGGCTATGCTGTAGAAGCGCTCCACCGTATCCTCATCGTAGCCCAGCTCCCTTGCCAGCATAGTGGTATATTTAGCCACACGGGAGGAATGACCGTTGGTATACCTGTCCTTCATATCGATAACCTTTGCAAACGCTTCGGTTATCTCACGAACAAGGGTCATGGTCTCCTGGTTCTTCTTTTCCATGGTACGGGTCTTTTTCCTTACATACTCTCGTACACACAATGTGATCACCACGATTGCCAGCAAAACTGCAAGCAGATAGAACCAGGTCTGCTCGTAAAAGGCCTTTTCCTTTGTGATCTTAACCGAGATCTCCTTGTCCTGCCTTCCCATGGCATCCTTTATGCGCATTACATAATTGTAGCTGCCGCCCCTTAGGTTGGTATAGTCTACGGGAACCATGTCGCTTCGGTTTACCGTGGTTTCATGCTGTTCCAGACCCTCCAGCTGGTAACTCACTTTGGGGTCACTGAGCGAATAATTAAATACAAAGCTGGGTATAGTCAGCTTCTGAACCCCGGAGGGAATATGAAATGAACCGGTATCGTCGGGATATACGTTATTTCCGTCCACCTCCAGATAGGGGACATCCGCCTTAAGATCATTTACATTCTCTACGGGCTTGTCGATGTTAACCTTACAAACGCCTGTAGTTCCCGCGATATAAAGGTCTCCGTCGCTTTCAAGCTCGCTGTAGGAATTGGCTGTGGTAATGCAGGACATACCATTGGCAAGGCTGTAATATACGGCATTTATCTCCCCGGCTTTCAATAGCTCCTCTGTAGGCGCTACATATATGCCGCTGCTGCCTAAGACCCACATATCCCCGTTTTTGTTTTCATAGAGGTCGAAGTTATTCGTATAGGGAAATTCCTTAACCGTCGTCACCTTATGATCAGGAGTCATGTAAGCGATAGCACTACTCGTTACTATCCAAACCACATTCCTCTTCTTATCCCTCTTAATACGCATGACTATATCTGAGGGAAGCCCGTCCTCAACGTTGATATTCTTTACTCCCGAAGCGGTTATGACATATATTCCGCCCCCGTTGCTTCCTAAGAGTACTTCTCCGTCAAAGCCCTCTTCTATGCAAAGGCTTTCCGTGTTGGTAATCCCCTCTTTCTCCCCGTAAGAGGCGGTATAGCTGTCTCCCTCTATGACATCCGCGCCCGCCGAGGATGCTACAAGTATTGAACCGTCCTCCTTTTCCACAACAGCGCGTAAGCTCATGGAGGGCAGGTTATCCTTTGTAAAGGCGAGAACCTCCCCGTTATAATACCGAAGGAGCCCAAGCTTTCTCCATGTGGATATCCATATCCTGTCCTTGCTGTCGCGGATAATGGAACGGATGCGGCACTCCTCCAGAAGCGAGATCAGATCCTTCGACCCCATATCCTCGCCCGTTATCGTTACAGCCTTCTTAAGGGGGAAACTGGAAACCAGGCCGTTTTCATCGAGAACCATAAGCCCCGTATCAGTACCCATCAGCAGCTTGCCTTCGCACATGCAGGTAGTGTTTACCACGGTCTGAGGAATATCATACCGTTCGAAGATATCCGCAAACTGATTCGGAACTATCTTCATCACGCCCTGACGCGAGGAGGTAAACCAGAGATTTCCAAGATAGTCCACCATCATGCCGACGACATTATTTTCCATAGGCAGATTATCCAGCAGATGGAAGGCTCCCTCTTCCAGAACTCCTATGCCGTTTGCTGCGCATATCCATATTTTACCGTCAATATAATCTATCTGTGAAACATAGCTTAAAGGCTGAATGTCCAAGGGTTCGAGGTCGGTTAAGTTATCTTTGAGCGTTGCATGGTAGAAAACAAAATCCGCTCCCTCAAAATATATCTTTCCCGGAGCCTTCGGGTCCGGAAGGAGTGAGCCGATACCCCCGGAAATCACGTTTTTATCCGAAGCCAGGAAGCGGTCTAGCTTTCCGTCCTTTATCGTCACTATATCACCGCTGTCGGTATAGCCGTAAAGGATCCCGTCAGTCCCCTTTTTTAGACCGCGCATGTTGGCTTCGGCAATAGCCGGATCGTCCAGAAGCGTCAGATTGTATTCGGAGTCTATCTTCATAATGCCGCTGGTAGTCGCTACATAGATGATCCCCTCGTTATCCTCTGTGATCGCGCGGATATGGGATGAGCACATACCGTCCAGCTTTGACCATCTCTTAAGCTCACCTTTATCCAAAACCGCCACGCCGTTGTCGTTTGTACCTATCCACAGCCTGTCGCGGCTGTCCACAAAAAGGCACTTTATACTGGATATTCCATCGGTGGAATACATGCGCTCAAAGGTTTCGCCGTCGTAGCGTATAAGTCCCGCATAGCTTCCTATCCAGATGAAGCCCTCACTGGTTTCTGCGATGTCATTGGCTTCGGACGTCGGAAGTCCGTTTGTATTGTCGTAGAGGACAGCGGAGTACCCCTCGGTATGGTGTATGACATCCACTGCTATATGCCTTTCCTCTTCGGCCGGGTCAGCTGTCTTTACCGCATCCCTCCCCGGCGCTAAAGCACCCTGACTGGTCTGCGCCGCAAAGACAAGGTGCGGCACAGACATTGCAAGCGCCAAGGTTCCTATACAGACTGCTCTCCCAAAAGCACAAAGTCTTTGAGCCAACCCCTTTTTCCTGTTTTTCATAGCTTTCACCCCAATACTGTATAATTCCAGTAAATTAAATTTATAGTGAACGAATTTAATCCGTTCACTATATCTTTCGCTTATTATAAATATTTTTCTATAAGCGCTTCCACCCTCTTGCGCGTAGCCGTAGAGCCTGCGCCATACTCGACCATTGGCTGCATTGTGCCTCCCTCGAAATCCGCCCCGGCATCCTTCATGGCGCTTTCCTTTTCCTTTATCCACTTTTTCTGCTCAGCCGTAATGTTCTCGAGCACCTTCCCGTCAAGACTGTTCTCAAGGTACTGCCAAACCTGATTTAAGAGGGTGTCCCACATTACAAATTCGTCATATGCGGTCTGATTAAGGCTCTGCTGATCCATCAGTGAATCCGAGCTGAGCTTCTTATTGATCTCCTCCTGCTTTTTTAATACCTTTTTGTAATTATCCAGAATAGTATTCTTATCCAGTGCCTTGTCGGAATCGCTGAACTTTATAAGATCACTGAAGCCGGCATAATTATTGTCATATGTGCAGTCCTCCATGGTGACCTCACGATTGGAAAAGGTAACAAACTGATTGTCGCTAAAGGAGCATTTTTTAAAGGTAACGTTGTCATACTCTCCAAGCTGCACAAAATAATTCGAATCATAGGCGGATCTGTTATTCTTAAATTCGCAGTTTTCGAATATAACCTCATATCCGTCGTTTATATTTATCATCGAAAACTCGCTGCTGTCACGCATAACGCAGTTTTTAAAGGTAGCGGCTCCGGTATTCCTGAACTCTATAAGACCGTAGGTACATTCGTATATCTCTGTACCGGTCACGTTGATATTATAGGTATAGTCCGCCTCTATCCCGTAGGTGCCGCTGCCGTATAAATGACAGTCTTCAATATCCACTCCGTTCACATCGTTGTAATAGAGTACGCTGCCGCTGCAATAGCCGGGCTCTACGGTATGCCCCGCAGTTATACCCTTAAGCTTTATATTCCGTCCGGCGGTAAAGTTAATAACCGCGTTGTATGCTTCATCAATGCAAAAGAGAACATCGGCACCCGTTTCGGCTTCTATGCAAAGGTTGCTTACATTCTTAATGCCGTAAGCTCCGTACTCCTGATTTATAAAACTATTGTTGATCTTTTCCGCCTTTATATCGGAGAAGTTATATTTACCCTCCTTTACTATTATCTTACGGTTATTCTGTACGCTGTTAAGGAGTTCTTCCGCGCTCGATACGGTCACCGTATCAAAGTATCTTAGCTCCTCAGGAGAATTAAGCTCCGGCGACCCCTTTTTCATATACATATCCACATCAAGCGAATAATAGGGATAGTCCTCGCTCTTATCCATGGGATGCTCTTTAGATGCTATCAAAATCCCGTCATCCCTCAGACTGAATTTCTGCTGGGAATCCTCTTCCTCCCCGGCAAAGGGATCACTTAATTCGAGGCACCACTTATCATTCTCCGCTCCCCTGTAAGCTGCCTCCTCCTTGTATTTAAGCTCTGCCCCGTATATCCTTTGGGAGGAATCATAAACAATGTACTTGTAATCGGCGACATATTTTTCTCCGTCCTTCCGGATGATAAGCTCGGAGTCCGGGGCATCTTCATCCGTGAGCATCGTGCAGTAGTCATATTCCCCATCACTGTCCTCAGAATGATAGAGTGTACAGAAATATACCCACTCTCCCACCATCGAATCCTCCGGTCCTTGCTCTGTCTTTGTACTGCCGTCAGCTGTGCCGCCCTGATTTTCAGACTGGGTCTCCTCCTGGGTCTCTGCCTGTGCTTCCCCGCCCTCCTTGGGCTCTGCCCCGTCTTCCTTTCCGGTCTTTTTCCCGCAGGCAGCAAGCAGCATTGCTAAAATCACAATCGTAAGGATCATGCAGTTCTTTTTTCTACTCATACCATATATCCCCCTTTACGTAATTTACCTTCCACCATATCCTGCTGACACGTATAAGCGTTCTCGTATGAATTACCGATAAAATTCAATGGTATTATAATATACCAAAAATCAGGGTTGTTTACAACAAAGCCGGATCTTGCAGCTTTTCTAAGGGGAGCACTTCACAAATAGCTTGAACAGTTCCTCAGCACCCGAAGAGCTTCGCCGCAGCCTTCATCCTCTCGGAAACCTTTACACCAAAGGGACATCTGTCCTCACAGCTCCTGCAGCCGACACAGGCTGACGCCGTGATGTCGAGCGCCCTGTAATGGGAGCTAACGCTTTCGGGCTCCTCCGGCTGCTGCACGGCAAGGTCATAAAATTTATTCACCATTGCAATATCGATATTCACCGGACAGGGCTTGCAGTGTCCGCAGTATGTACACTGTCCGCTGTAGGAATGAAGCGGAGCATTGGCTATAACGGAGGCATAGTCCATCTCCTCAGCTGATGCATTTTCATATGAAATCGCCTCATCCACCTGCTCCTTTGTATCATAGCCGCAAAGTATGGAGGAAACTCCGGGTCTGGTCAGCGAGTAATGAATACACTTTAAGGGCGTGAACGCTACCCCGAACGGAGAGGTCTTGGCGTCAAAGAGCCTTCCTCCGAAAAATCCCTTCATGACGGTTATACCCACATTCTTTTCCTCGCATAAGCTGTAAAGAGCCGCTCTTTCCGGGTCGATCCCCGCAAAATCCGCGTTGTCGTACCCTTCAAACATGGAATCGAGATCCTCTGTGGCAGGTCTCATATCAAAGGCAGGATTTATCGAAAAAAGTATCATCTCTATAAAGCCGGTCTCCACAGCCATTTTTGCGATCCTGGGATTGTGGGTGGAAAGTCCGATATGCTTTATCACACCCTCATCATGGAGACGGTGCACATAGCTTATATAATCCGTATTCATGCAGACATCCCAGTCCTCTTTAGAATCTACATAGTGTATCATTCCCAGATCTATGTAATCAGTCTTCATCCGCTTAAGGATATCTTCAAAGGCAGGTACAACATATTTCATATCTCTGGTGCGGACATACTGTCCATCCTGATAGGTGGAGCCGATATGACCCTGAACTATCCATTCGCTCCTGTGTCCCTCCATTCCCTTTCCGATAATGTCTCTGGACTTCGGGTCCGGCATCCAGCAGTCTATGATATTTATTCCCTTTTCACCGGCGTACTTTACAAGCTGCACCGCCTCATCCTCATCGTGGCGCTCGAGCCACTCTCCCCCAAAGCCTATCTCACTTACCTTTAGTCCCGTTTTTCCAAGAGTACGATATCTCATAAATGACTTCTCCTTCCTTAAATACGGTTAATCCATTATATCAGACCTTAAACAGTGTGGTTCCGAGCTCAAATGCCTTCCTGCACTCCTCCGGAAATACCGTGTCATGCCTTTTCTGTTTAGCCTCGGGGTCAAACATTGTCCAGGGCCAGTCTGTTTTGCCGTAATCCTTAAGCTGCAGCGTATCTCCGCTTATAAGAACCTCCGTCGGTCCGACAAAAGAATTTAAGGTCTGCTTATAGCTGTCAATGAGCTCTCTGTACATCATCTCAGGAGCATTGCTTGTCATTACGAGCAGCACCGGTATCGGATGCTCATTGCAGCAGGGTGTCTCCACGTTGTAAGTCAGGTTCTGGAATATCAATCTCTCGTAAAGCGCCCTGAAGGACGCAGTCAGATTTGAAAGATAATTGGGCGAACCGATGATAAGACCGTCCGATTCACGTATGGCATCCAGCACCGGAGTTAGCCCGTCCTTACAGATACAGTGACCTTTAAATTTTTCCTTCTTGCAGCCAAAGCAGGAAATACATCCTGTGTATCTTTCAAGCCTGAACAGGTCAAAGCGTATGATCTCTGCCCCCGCGCTTTCAGCTCCTTTGGAAGCCTCGGTGAGAATAATGTCTGTGTTCCACCCCTTTCTGGGTCCTGCATTAACGACAACAATTTTTTTGCTCATATAAATTCCTCCTTAATTATTTATATAGTAAGCGACATAGGCTTTTGACGCTTACTATAAATTTGTCTTAAGCCTTTATTATATCCTCCGAATCCAGAATGATCGTAAACGGACCTTCATTTACCAGGCTTATCTTCATTTCTGCCCCGAACACTCCGGTTTCAACCTTCTCCACCCTCTCCCTGCTTATCTTTACCACATAATCATAGAGCCTTTCAGCCACATCCGGAGCTCCCGCTTTGATAAATGAAGGCCTGTTTCCCTTCCTGCAGTCCGCGTACAGGGTAAACTGGGATATGATAAGAAGCTCTCCCCCTACATCTGCCAGCGAGAGATTTGTTTTTCCGTTTTCATCGGGGAATATGCGAAGCCCGAGCATCTTGCCGACAAGCTTGTCTGCCACCCTTTCATCATCATTTTGTCCCACTCCCACCAGTACCAAAAAGCCCTTTCCTATGCTTCCCTTTATTTCGCCGTCAACACTTACACTTGCCTCCGACACCACCTGTATAACAAATCTCATCTGTCAACCTCGCTTTAATTTTTCAATTTCCAACTGCTGTTTCCCTGACAAATACAAATGTCTTTCCATTATCCTTTGACTCATAAAGACCTGCCACTCGTTCCTTGTTGTCCTTACCGTGGTAATCCCCATTAGCTCCCTGAGCCGCTGTCATGAACAGACTTCCATCCTCCTCCCAGACATCTGCCGGTATTACAAAGGGATTATAGATCGTTCCGTCCGGAAGCTCTACCATTGCTGAAGGATAGTTTATCAGCTGATAATGCTCACCGCCGTCCTCCGTCCTGAAAAAGAGGGCATCATCCCCTCCGTTATAAGTAAGGCACGAAAATCCAAGCTTTCCGTCATCTAAAAACTTAAGCCATGACGCTTCCCCTCCGGAGCCGATAAAAGGATCCGGATTTATAAGCTCAACCTCCCTGTCCTTTCCTTCTCCCTTAACTAAGAGCAGGACGTAGTAGCTGCTTCCCAGCGCCCTGTCCACGGGAACCATTTTATAGACTCTCCCATCGGCAAAGCTATAGGCGCAGTCCTCTTCGATATCCGCCCAGGCTTCTATTGTAGAGTCATCATACTCCGGCACTGAGGAAGATACGTACTCCTCTGTCCTGGATTCCACGGTATTCATTGCACTAAGCTGCTGGTCCACATAAATGTATAAAGCCCGGTAAAAGCCCTCCCTGTCAAAGCCTCCTGTAAGAAAGCTGTCATAATAAAAGACAGGATGTTCCACGCCTCCCACATTCGGAATAAAGCCCGTATACACCTTACGGAATTTTTCATAAGGAAGCTCCGCGAGGCAGAACGAAAGCCAGTCACAGACATCGCTGCAATACAGCGTAATATCCTGACTTCCCCCGTATAGATAAATAACCGGCTGATACACTTTATCCAGGTCGTCGTCGCCCTGAGGCTGCTCTCTCCACTCCACGCTCCTTTGTATCCTGTCCTGAAATATCCTATCAGTTATGGTCTTAAAGGCTTCCATTGGGTAGCTGTCTTGAAGCGATAATTTATTCCTGGCAAAAAAAGCTATCCTGCCAGCATGTACCCTGAACATATCCCCGTTTAAAGTGATGTTTTCAATATTTATGCCATATCTGTCCTTAAGTATCCCGGATGCCTCTTCCTTAGTATATCCGCCAAAGCTCTCGCTCCCGTCAAACAAGAGCTCGTAAACCTCATCCGCCTGCTCGCTGCCAGTAAAGGTAACTACTGCACCTGCCGGATACCACTCCACCGAATAATTGCTCTGCCTGAAGGAGGCTCCGTCATCGGCTATATGAACGTCAAACCGGGTTATTATCTCCTTTCCTTCCGAGAGGGTAACCCGGGCATGGGAATTTCCGAAGGGCCAGTCCGCCTCGCCCTTTGCCTGAAACAAGAGCTCGTACCTCCCGTCAGGCGAAGCCTCCCTTCCCACCTCTGTCAGTCTCCATTTTGTCACATATAGAAACATCAGCAGCAGAAGCGCCACAAAAACAAAAAATACGGCGCAGATTATAAGTATGCCTTTAAAAAGCTTTTTTAAATTTATCATAATATTTTTAGATCCTGCATAAATTAAGACGATGCAGCCGGAATGATTCCTCTGCGCGACTCTGCCGAATTATTCCTCGGCGTGGCTATGCCGAATTATTCCTCTGCGCGGCTTAGCGATGCAAAAGAGCGGCTGCTGTCAACCGCTCTTTTTTGTACTTACCCTATTCCCTTTCTCCAGGACAGGTCTTTATTGTTTAAGGTGTTATCTCAATAGTCGCCATTGAGAACCATCCTTATTCCCTTTATGAAGCCTTCTCTTCAGCCTCTTCTTCAGCCAGTGTAACGTCGTCACCGTATATGGTAGCAAAATCGTCGCGCATGGATATCGTTCCAAGACCAAGCTCATCGCAGGTCTTCTTAAGAGAAGCCGCCTTATCAGGCTTTCCAAGCTCTCTTTGTGTATCGTCACAAAGGATAATGAATGCCTTGCCCTCATACTTATCGTTGCTTACAGTATACTGAGCCATGGACAGATCTCCCGAGCTGTTTCCGAAAGCAAGTACAGGAACCTTTCCTATCTCCAGTGCGATCTGGCTAACCTTATTCATCTTGATTGTCTTGATTATAAGATCTCCTCCCAGTATAACCTTGTCATCGGGAGCATACAGGTAATCGAGCCCGTCTTTTCCGTCCTGACCAGATGCAACCATTGAATAACTCATTCCTATAACCCTGTTCGAGGGTATCGGAAGATTGTTCTCGATTATGCCTCTTACAACTGTACGGTCGGAGCCGCTGACGATATAGCAGATAAAATCATGTGCCGTAAGATAGTTGACCAAAGATACCATGGGAAGATAGAATGCCTCTCCCCTTGTCAGGTTGTTAAAGCCCTCTGCCTCTGTCAGCATAAACTCCTGCGTATATGCCTTAAGCTCATCAGGAGTCATTCCCGCATAGGCCTGTCCTGCGAATTTTGCATGGAGTCTTTCGTTATTGTCAGGCATTTGACCTGTATAGATGCCCTCTTCAAGCTCTTGTGCAAATTTCTTCATATCGTCGGGTGCCTTAAAGCTATCGTCATAAAGCGCTCTGTGTATAAACATCATATACTCAAAATAAGACGGATAAAGCTCACCGATCAGGGTTCCGTCCAGATCAAAGCATACTATACGATCTTCTTCAGGTATGAACTTATCAGACTCGGGATTGGTCACATCTGCCACATACTGCTTTATCTCTGCCGCTACAGCGGAGCCCTCTGTCCAGTAATCAAGCGTTGCCTCTTCCTCTGCCACGGAAGCTTCTACGGAAGTACTTCCGGGAAAATCTATTATCTCCCCGCCTCTTACTGCGTTGACCTCAGCCTCTGAGCTGTTGATATTTACGTCCCCTGTATTCGGGTCCACACTTATCGTGCAGCCCGCAAGCAAAGATACTGCCATCGACAGTGCCAGTATTGTTGATATGATCTTTTTTCCTTTTTCCATAATTGGATACTTCCTCCTTAAAATTTTAATATATTATAGGATATTGAATTTCCGATGAAATTCAATATCCTATATTTTACACTATTTTCTTCGTTTCTGCATTCACAATAATTATCCCCAGGGAAACGAGCACAAGAGCTCCAAGACCTATGAGTGAAAATGCCTCCTGATTCTCTCCAAGGAATATCGCCGAAAGCAGGACACCCATTACCGGATTTATGAAGCCCAAAATTGATACCCGGCTTACGGGATTATATTTTAAAAGCACACCCCACAGGGTATAGGCGCCGGCGGAGATAAAGCCCATATAGAGCAGGTTTAATACACAGCCTGTACTGTAGAAGATCAGGTTTCCACCCATCAGGGAACCGATGATCGCGAGTATCGCTCCGCCGATAAAGAACTGATAGCCGCTTAAGACCACCGGATTTTCATCCTTTGAGAATATCTTAATGCAGCAGCCCGACAGCGCATAGAAAAAATCCGCGGCTATCATTGCCCCCTCTCCCGCCAGGGTTATCTCTCCCTGGGAAAAGCTTAAGTTCCCGCCGCTAAGTATCAATATCACTCCTATAAAACCGCACATGCAGCCTGCAAATTTCTTAAGCGTCATTTTTTCAAGCCTGAATATGTACGCTGCGAAAAGGATGGTAAAAAAGTTGCCGGAGGCGTTTATTATAGAGCCCCGCACTCCGGAGGTATTTGCCAGGGACATAAAGAAAAAGTAATATTGTCCTACAGTCTGAAACAGTGAAAGCACCAGAATAAGCTTAAAGGAGCCCTTCTTAGGGAAAAGGAATCTTCGCGCTATTATTGAGCCGAAGGCTATCGTCATTACCCCGGCTATCATAAATCTGGCTCCTGCCAGCAGAATACGGGACGCAGTATCGTCCGCAGCTATATTGAATATCTGATAAGCTATCTTTATTGCCGGAGTAGCACTTCCCCAGAGTACACAGCAAAATATGGCAGTCAGCAATGTCACCGGAAAAAACGCCCATATCGATTTGCTCCTGTCCCTTTTAAATAATCCGCTCACAACCAACTTCCTCCTGTCAAAGCTTCTCTTTTTCTTACGAAAGAACTTATAACACAAGAAAAATAAACTATCAACTCCGCATTTTCAAATCCGCTGATCAACCGGTTACTGTTCACAGCCTTTCAGGCTGCGAACGTAACGGGTTTTGCCAATTAAATCGCCTTCGGCGATGGGGCAAAACCCATTTAAACCACAACACATTGGGGCGTAACTGCGCAGTAAATGCGCAGTTCACCTGTGAACAGTAACATCAGCCGGTCATTTT
>JAGBNT010000032.1 GCA_017634255.1 Lachnospiraceae bacterium | reverse complement strand
GGCAGACGAGGATATGCTCTATCGGGCTTACGGGATAAATGCCGAACTGCTGATAGACCATGCCTGGGGAAGGGAGCCCACTACCATTAAGGATATTAAAAGCTATACTCCCCGTTTCCACAGCCTGTCCAACGGGCAGATGCTGATGAGGGACTATGATTTTGAGGGAGCCAGGCTCGTGATAAAGGAGATGGCTGATCTCCTCTGCCTTGACCTTATAGATGCTGATCTGGTGACAAGCTCCATCACCATGTATGTCGGCTATTCCATGAAGGTGGAGCTGCCCTCCGGTCGGGGCACTGAAAGACTGACTGAAGAAACAAACGCTCCAATGGTCATCATACCCGCCGCCGTGCGGCTTTATGAACGCATTACAGACCGCTACCAGCCCATAAGACGCCTCTCCATCACCTGCAATAACGTCGTTCCTGAGACATATGTGCAGCTTTCGATATTCACAGATGCACAGAGGATAGAAAAGGACAGGGATGTTCAGAGGGCGATCATTGATATAAAGGACAGGTACGGCGCCGATTCTGTTTTGAGGGGGATAAGCTACATGGAGGGGGCGACAACAAGGATACGAAACCACCAGATCGGAGGTCATAAGAAATAATGGCGCGAAGACCCAAGCATCCGATGCCTGTCTCCCAGCGGGCAAAGATATTCGCCCCGTTTGATGCGCTTAGGGGATTTTCGGCGGCTCTGCGGGCAAAAGAGAAGATCCGCAGACCAAGACGGCTCCTTCTGGAGGATAAGCTGGAGGAGCTGAATACAAAGGCCCTGGCTCTGAAAAAAGGAGACTACGTTTCCGTCCTTTATTATTCGGATGACGACTACCTTACAGTTTCCGGCTTTCTGTCGGAGATAGACCTGATAAGCAGAACCTTTGTGGTCGCCGGAAAAGAGATAGGCTTTGATGATATCTATGAATTGGAAATGTGACAGTAACAGTAACAGCAACACTTCATCCTGGTTTTGCTGAGCTGTTCGGGATGGAAGATTAACATCCCGACCTGTTCATGAGAGCATTTACTGAAACCACTCGGGGATCTTCGGATCATCGACCTGCGCCTTTACCATGGGCTCGATATATTCCCGTCTTTCCCTGAAGAATTTTTTCAGGTAGTCCTCGTATTTTTTCAGCCCCTCCTCTGTGGCGCTTCCCGAATAGAAGCGCTCCCAGGTGGAGTCAAGATGGACTCCGAACTCCTCGTGTATTCCGTCTATAATAGCTTCTGCACGCTCAGGGATCATTATATTGTCCTCAAGCTCCACGAATTTTTTATAAAAATCCTGTCTGAAACGCTCTGACTTCATAAGATTGGCAAAGAGCCCGTCTTCATTCATAACGCCAGTTATCGCATCCCCGTCTATACCGTAAAAGGAGGTGGAATTATTGTCGTGTATCAGATACCTCCATCTCGTATCTGCAAATTCGGAGAGCTCCACTGCAGCGGAACGGAACATCCCGACATTGCTCCTTGGCCAGTCATTGCCGTGCGCATTATAGATATTGGCGGCATAATATACCATAAGGCTGTCTATATCCGTTATCCTGCAAAACTCCTCATAGGTTTCCTCCTTATAGAAATCATGGGTATTTACAAAATCCTCCAGCTCAGCATAGCCTGAAAGCAGCCTGTCCGTATCACTGAGCCAGGAATCCTTCTTTACTACGACCGTATTTCCCGGGGTAATCCCGTAATTTTCCCAGAAATACTCCTCGTCATATCTTTGCTGTATCCAGTAAAGTCCCCAAAATTCCCCGTTAAGAAAGACAAAAGCCGGACGGTAATCCACCGTCGCCACCTCGCTGCCCTTTAACAGTCTGGAAAATATCACATCGTGATATTTATAATAGTAGTCCTGACCCCCGGCAAAAAGGGCGATATCGGTCTCCCTGTCATCATTTTCAAAAAACACCTCTTTAAATTCCGAATTTCCGTCATATTCGCTTCTGGCATATATATTAAAGCCCTTTTGGGGATAGGCTCTGCTGTTCCTACCCTTAAGCCGCACCCCGACCACCTGTGAGAACCTCTCCTTATGGTCTTCATCAAAATAGACCATGTTGGACTTGACCTCATACTTTCTGCCCCTGCCCTTGTAATTCGCCCCGAAATACTCCCAGTCCTTCGACAGCTTGGATTCGTTGCTGTTCATATAGCTGGTAAAATCCCTGCCCTTGACGAATATTCCGTTTTCCTCGTCAAAGAAGCCGGCAGGCTCCGAAGCTATCGAGATGACGGGAACTCCTTCATAGCCCTCTTTTTTATCAAAGCTGACAAAGTATACCTTTTCCACAGTTTCGCTCACATTCCCAAGACTATCTATCGCGACAGCCTTTACTACGGTAGCCTTATCCACCGGGGAATCCGGTATTGTAAAGGGATTTTTCTCGTTATACTCATACGAGGTCGTTATATCCTCACGATCAGCAAAGCGGTTTTCATTGGAGGAAGCATCCTTTATACGTATCGGTCCGGTATATTTTATCCCGTTATATAAGGGCTCCTCGGAATCCAGGGTGTAATAGATATCCGCCCCATCTTTAGAGGTAAGCTCCAGTTCAAATTCCTCATCATAAAAGCCGCTCCCCACTGAAAAGCCGGGCGCATTGAGACTCGGCAGCGGAACCTGTCTTCCCTCAAGGTTATCGTACCCCGGAGTCGGCTCCCTTGTCTCCCATCTGTCCTCATCCGCTAAGACCCTGGAATAGGAAACGTCGTAGGGCAGCTCAGGGATATCCACCCAGTCCACTACCCCCATGCCGCCCTTATAAAGATACAGCCTGTCGCCGCCGCTCAGGCGAAAATTAAAATAATTCCTGCTTTTTTTATATGCATTATTTCCCTCCTGCAGGAGCTTTAACAGATTAAGGCTGTCTCCATCCTCCTCAAGATCCAGATTGTCCCCCTTAAAATAGCTCTCCTTGTCATAGGCAGTCAGGAGATACTGACCGCTCTCAAGATTTACATCGTCGAAAAACCATTTTCTTCCGTTGGAGGCGCGGAGGGAATAGCCGGTCAGAGAGACCGGACCGGCTGTGGGATTATATATCTCGACCCACTCAGGATATTCGCCGTAACCATCGTCCAAAGACGCAAAATTATTGACGCAGACTTCGTTGATAACGAGCCCGTCCTCCGTCTCTTTCCGGTTTTTTAAACAGATGAACGACAATACTGCGATTATAAATAAAAGGGCTGCCAGCAACGTAGCAGCCCAGTGGAATTTCGAATTTTGCTTCATTATCACACTTTTACAACACCGTCAACGAACTTCTTAATATTAGAGGCATTGGTTATCTTTTCGAACCTCTCCCCCTCTACCAATACAAGGGTAGGTGCGGTATTAACGCCGAATTTCATTGCAAGCTCTGCATTTTCTTCGGCATCCACCTCGATGTATTTTGTTCCCTTAAGAAAATCCTTTACTATCCTGCAATTCGGACAG
Organism: Lachnospiraceae bacterium; assembly: GCA_017634255.1. The sequence continues at coordinate 4,811 of JAGBNT010000032.1, read as the reverse complement.
GTCTTGGTGGTGAACAGATACCTTCTTGTATGTACCGGCTCTATGCTTACGTCCTTTTTCCCCATTATATCCGAACTTGACATTATAGTCACTATGCTTGCATCCATGGTATTTTCCTGCTCTTCCACCTCGGCGGCAGCTTCAAGCGCCTTTTTGCGCTTCTTCTTATCGAGCTTCGAATTGGCGGTATCGTAGAGCTTTCTGTCCTTGTATTCCTGGAGCTTTCCGTCGTTCCAGTTGGAAACGGGTCTGTAATATCCGGTTATCCTCGAATATATCTCCGTCTTCTTTCCGCAGTGAGGACAGGTCTTCTGCTCTCCCGAAAGGTAACCGTGGTCGCGGCATACCGAATAGACAGGAGACAGCGTATAGTAAGGAAGCCTGTAATTGTCAGAAATAGTCTTTACCAGCTTCGCAGCAGCCTTCCAGTCAGGAAGCTTCTCACCGAGGAAGGCATGGAATACTGTACCCGAGGTATATAGGGTCTGAAGCTCATCCTGTATATCAAGAGCTTCGAAGATATCGCTCGTGTAGCCTACAGGAAGATGCGAGCTGTTTGTATAATAGGGAGTCTCGCTGCAATCTCCCGCGGTAATTATGTCGGGATACTGCTTCTTGTCGTGCTTTGCAAGACGATAAGAAGTGCTCTCCGCAGGAGTAGCCTCAAGGTTGTAGAGGTCTCCATACTTCTCCTGATAATCCTTGAGCCTCTCTCTCATATGGTTGAGTACCGCCTTTGTGAACTCCTGGGTTCTCTTCGAGGTCATATCCTCGCCTATCCATCTCGCATTCAAGCCCGTCTCGTTCATTCCGACGATGCCGATGGTCGAGAAGTGGTTGTTAAAGGTGCCGAGATACCTCTTTGTATAGGGATAAAGACCCTCCTCAAGAAGCTTATTGATAACTCCCCTCTTAACCTTTAAGGAACGCGCCGCTATATCGAGTATGCGGTCAAGCCTCTTATAGAAGTCCTTCTCGTCGTTCGAGAGATATGCTATCCTGGGCATATTGATAGTAACGACTCCTACACTTCCCGTTGACTCTCCCGAGCCAAAGAAGCCTCCGCTCTTTTTCCTGAGCTCACGCAGATCCAGACGCAGCCTGCAGCACATGGATCTTATATCTGAGGGCTTCATATCCGAATTAACATAGTTTGAAAAATACGGTGTTCCGTATTTACTGGTCATTTCAAAAAGAAGCCTGTTGTTTTCCGTGTCAGACCAGTCAAATTCCCTGGTTATGGAATAAGTAGGAATAGGATACTGGAAGCCTCTGCCGTTAGCATCTCCCTCTATCATGATCTCAAGGAACGCCTTATTGACCATGTCCATTTCCCTCTTGCAGTCCTTGTAGCAATAATCCTGCTCCTCGCCTCCTACTATACAGTGAAGCTCGGCAAGATCCTCGGGAACCGTCCAGTCCAGAGTGATGTTTGTAAAGGGAGCCTGAGTTCCCCATCTTGAAGGAGTATTTACGCCGAATACAAAAGTTTCTATCGCCTGCTTAACCTGCTTATATGTAAGGTTATCCGCCCTTACAAAAGGTGCAAGATAGGTGTCGAACGAGGAAAATGCCTGCGCTCCTGCCCATTCATTCTGCATTATCCCGAGGAAATTCACCATCTGGTTGCAAAGCGTCGAAAGATGCTTTGCGGGAGCGGATGAAATTTTTCCTTCAATTCCGCCGAGACCCTCTTTTATAAGCTGCTTCAACGACCAGCCGGCGCAATATCCCGTAAGCATCGAAAGATCGTGTATATGGATGTCGCAATTCCTGTGCGCCTGGGCTATCTCATTGTCATATATCTCGGAAAGCCAGTAATTTGCAGTGATAGCTCCGGAATTGGAAAGGATGAGACCGCCTACGGAGTAGGTAACTGTGGAATTTTCCTTTACTCTCCAGTCCTCTACCTTTACGTATGAATTAACAACATCACGGTAATTTAAAACTGCGGAATTCATGTTGCGGATATTCTCTCTCTGCTTCCTGTAAAGAATATACGCCTTGGCAACATCGGTAAAACCGCACTGTGTAAGTACACCCTCCACACTGTCCTGTATTTCCTCGACACCAACCCTATCGGAGCCGTTCTTCTCCTCGACATCGGCTGTGACCCTTAAAGCTATCAGGTCGGTTATATCTGAATTGTACTGCTTCTCGCAGGCGACAAAGGCCTTTGTTACAGCATCAGATATCTTACTCAAGTTAAAATCCACAATTTTACCGTCACGCTTTACTACCTTAAACATGAAACCCTCCAAACCCCTTATAAGTACTTGTCCTTGTGCTGTGCCTGCGCATCGCTTCGATGGCTCTTTGAAGCCCCCGCCTGCCGCAGCTGTCAGTTCTTGATCGCTTCAATTTATGTTACCCGGATTATCCGCGATTGCGTTTATGATATCATCATTTTGGGTGAAGGTCAATCATAAAATACTATATATTGTGTTTTCGTGGAATCCCTTGATTTATCGGGATTTTAAGAAGATGTACTCCCTCTTCGCCGCTTCATCCGAGGGATAAGCCTTTAGATATGCCTCCATGAGCAGGGAGGCCTGCTTGAAATTAGACAGATATTCGTAGGCAATGATCTCATTATATTTAAGAGACTGCATTATCTCATTATTGGGAACGGCTATGCCCTGCTGGAAAGCGGCAAGAGCCTCCCCGTATTCCCCGTTGTCCAGCTGGCACATTCCAAGCTGGTTACAGATATTGGCATCCTCGGGATTGTTCTTTAGATAGCTGCTGTACAAGGATGCCGCATAGGATTTGTCTCCAAGGGCTTCATAGGTGCGCCCCAGATAGAGGATGACATTCGGGTCGCCCTTGGAATCATTGGCGGATTCGAGACACCCCTTGGCGTTGTCGTAGTCTCCGAGCCAGTAGTACAGGACGCCCTTCTGGTACTCATTGATATTCTTAAGCTCCATAGCGGTCTTTAAGTACCCTTTTGCCTCATCCGCATATCCCCTTGCCTCCATACATTCATAGATATTGATATACAGATTGGGGTCCGTGCTCTTATAGCTTATGGCTCTCTCAAAGTCCTTTGAAGCCTCATCATACATATCCATCGAAAGCTCAGCCTTTCCCCTCAGGAAATAGGCGTCCGGATTACTCTCCTCAAAATCCAGGATCGCAGTGTACATTTCGATGGCTTCTTCTGGCTTTCCATCCTTAAAAAGGGCAGTAGCCAAATAAAACGCCGTATCATACTCCGCATTGGAAACCTTTCCGCCCGAAGCATTCAGCGCCTCTCTTAGATCCTCAACCGCTCCGCTGTAATCCGACATGCCCATTTTGGCGATACCTCTTCCCCTTAGCAGGAGCTCTGTATCCTCGCCCTTTTCCTCAGCCTGTTCAAAATACGCAAGCGCTCCCTCGTAATCGCTGTTTTCAATACTCTGCATTCCGAGGTCTGTAAATTCTGTTGAAGAGAAAGTGCAGCCGGCGAGCATCAAACCCGCCAGCGCCACTGTCAAAAATCTTTTTATCAATAGTTTTCGGCCTTCACCATGAAATAACTCTGAGGGTGCGAGCATACGGGGCAGGTCTCGGGTGCTCTCTTTCCGACACAGATATGTCCGCAGTTCGCGCACTGCCAGATAACATCCCCGTCCTTTGAGAACACCGTCTCCTTCTGGATATTGTCCAGAAGCTTTCTGTAGCGCTCCTCGTGCTCCTTCTCGATCGCCGCAACTCCCTCAAAAAGCTTTGCTATATCCTCAAAGCCCTCTTCCCTTGCTGTCTTAGCAAAGCCGTCGTACATATCGGTCCACTCGTAGTTTTCTCCGTCGGCTGCAGCCTTAAGATTCTCCTCCGTGCTTCCGATGCCTCCGTTTAAGAGCTTGTACCACATCTTTGCGTGCTCTTTTTCGTTTTCAGCCGTCTCCTCAAAGATTTTGGAGATCTGTACATATCCGTCCTTCTTAGCCTTAGAAGCGAAATATGTGTACTTATTCCTTGCCTGTGATTCTCCTGCAAACGCGGTCTGCAGATTTTTTTCCGTCTGTGTTCCTTTCAGCTCCATTGATAAATTCCTCCTTTTTATTTGTTGTAAGTGTAACTCTTACTGTTTAATGTAGCTCGCTCTCAACCGGCTTTTTCGGCGTATAGACCACATACCGGTTCCTTCCTCCCTCCTTGGCCTCGTAAAGGGCTTCGTCGGCGCAGGAAAACAGCGTATCATAGTCCTCCCCGTTCCTTCCGAAAAAGGATATGCCGATGCTGCAGCTGATATGCACTGTAGTATCGTCGCCGCTGTAATCACGGCTGACAAGATGGTTAAGCGCCTCCGCCCTCTCCTGGGTGATCACCGGGGTGGTGTGCTTCATAAATACCAGAAACTCATCTCCGCCGACCCTGCCGACAAAATCCGTTTCCCGGAATATCTTCCTGATGGAATTTGCCACCTCTTTGATGACCTCATCGCCCATCGCGTGCCCAAGGTTATCATTTACATCCTTAAAGTGGTCCGTGTCTATCATTATCATCGCGTGACACGACCCTATGTCGCAGGTCCTTAAATAATCCTCCACGGCATCCCTTATGGTCACCTTATTTAAGAGCCCCGTCATTCCGTCCTTTTCAGCCTGCGCCTTAAGCTCCTGCTGTACACGCTTTTCCTCGGACACATCCTTGGCGAGCCCGACCACTCTGTAAACCTTGTCGAACTCGTCCGCAAAGCTCGCTTAATTAAGCCTGTACCACCTGTAGATGCCGTCCGGGTTTGCCAGCCGGTATTCTACGGTATTCTTAACCTCCTGTACCAGAGCATCCTGAAGCTTAGCCGACAATATACTGACGTCATC
>JAGBNT010000031.1 GCA_017634255.1 Lachnospiraceae bacterium | reverse complement strand
GACAGTTGGTCGAAGGAACTGATTACAGGCCGGCATATGTGCTGAACAATAGCGATCCGGGCACTGCAACGGTTGTATTTGAAGGCATGGGAACAGGCGAAAACAGTCCTGCAGGAACAAAGACCGCCACCTTCAGGATCACAGGAAACAGAAAGCTTGAAGAAGCCGGAAACGGTTCCGCTTTCACCTACACTTATCCTGAAAGTATTCCCTACGCAAAGGGAGGCGCAAAGCCAGCCATCACCATAAAGGATAATGGCGTCACCCTGAAGGAGGGAAAGGATTATACCCTCTCCTATTCAAAAAACAAAGCCGTCACAAACGGTGAAAAAACAGCCCTAATCAAGGTTAGCGGAAAGGGAACTTACAAGGGCAGCGTTACATTAAAGTTTGAGATCACAAAGCAGAGTCTCAATGCAGAAGGAATAACCGTTGAGGCCAGGGATCAGTTTACAACTCTGAAAAAACTTAAGAAGCCTTCCGTCACCGTAATCGATATTGACGGCAAAAAGCTTAAGGCCGGAACTGATTATACGGTTGAAAAAATAGATACTTCAGTTCCCAGCAATACGGATGAAAGCGGACAGGTCTTTATTATACTGACAGGAAAGGGAAATTACAGCAGTGAAGCTCCTGCAAAGACAGCCTTCAGGTATATGGCACCTTCGGCAAACATGAGCAGGACAAAAACCATGAGGAGCATCAGTGCCCAGGTCTATACCGGAAGCGCGGTATATCTCGGAAGCAAAGATCTCAGTGAGATATTGTATACGGGCAGCAAATCCGCTCCTGAGTACCTTGTTTACGGAAAGGATTTTGCCGTCAGCGGCTACAAAAACAACAAAAAGAAAGGAACAGCAAAGGTCACCCTCAAGGGCCTCGGCTCCTTTGCCGGAACAAAGACCCTGACCTTTAGGATCGCAGAAAAGAAGGGCGATTACAAAGGCGCCCTCATTGGGGACAAATGGCAGTAAATGGCAATACGGTTTCTATAGTCTGGGCTTATTACCACGCCTTTCACGAATAGATTTTTCTTTTTTGAATGCATTTAAGGTTTCTTCCATTTTCTATACCGGTTCAGACTTGAGCTCGCATCATCGTTTATTTTTGTTCCTTGAACAGCCTTGCTTTCATACCTTGCTTCTCCTGGCAAGCAGCCATGCCATGATATGAACGCTCTGCTGAAATCTTTCTGTCTGGATAAGCTCCTCTATCTCTGCTGTCGTATGCAGCTCAACATTAAGAAACTCCGTATCATCCAGAGACTGCTCGGTAACTCTCATACAGTCCTCTGCCATGTATATGTAAGCATAATTATCGGCGATCGTCGCATTTGAAGGGACCTTAAGAAGGTATGTCCATTTGTCGGATACGTATCCGGTCTCCTCTTTTAGTTCTCTTTTGGCGGCATCCAAAGAATCTTCCGATGCATTAGGGCTTCTTTTGCCATATTCCCTTCCGTCAGTCTTTTCAAGGCCGCCCGCTGGAAATTCTGTTGTGACTTCTTTGATGCCCTGACGAAATTGTCTTACACATATATATCTTCCCTCGGTATCAGATGCCACTATCACCACATAATCTCTGCGGCTATAGGTGTAGAACGGCTCATAAACCGTACCGTCCGGAAAACGATACGCTGATCGTCTGAAATCGATCCATTCATTGTTTATTATATGCTCTGTGCTGACCTCTTCCCATATAAGATCATCTCTGTCATTCATGCTGTCTTACCACCGTTTTATAAACTTCTGATCTTTTTTAAACTCATCGCTGAGTCTCTTGTCTCTTGAACTATTTCATTATACCATCTGCTACAGTCGACAGAAAAGAAATAGGCTTTAACGATATCTATGAGTTGGATGTGGAATATGAAAATGCTTATCAAATTCTGACATATATTCCTTATCCTGTCGTACACGGAAGACATCATATTCCTTCTTTGCCTTTTCTATTGCCTGCTCATGTGAAATATTCCCCTTTCCGTCAAGTACCTTTCTTCGATTACTTTTCACACTTATTTAAATTGACATATTATTTGTAGTACCAACCAAGCATAGTATATCCCCAATGACATAAGATATTACAGTTCATCCGGATAATGAAATTCATCAAATCCCTCCAGCCTGCCGCCTCTGTTTTCCGGATGCCATATATTTTGCCTGTAATTCTCGTTTATGTGCAATTCATCAAAATTGCCGGACTTATATCCGTCATTTGCCGGTATATCAGTTGGTGCAGTATGAAATTCGTCATAACTGTTTTTTAATCCATAATTTCTGTTTTGCACCTGACCCTGATTTGAGGAAGCAGTAGTTTCATATGAGCCTTGTCTGTTTTCACTTTTCTTCCTGTATTCGATCTGACGACGATTGATCTCCTCCCAGCTTACATCGACCTCAAGTCCGGCATTCCTTAACTGCTGCTTCTGATATTCGCTGTATTCAAAGATACTACTCTTTTTATCAGAGGGGGACATGTCCTTCCTTATATTCAACTTGTAATTTGCAATATTCCTGATATGCAATTCACCAAATCCATCTCGTATGGACGCAGCAGCCGGGAGACTCATAGCAATGCTAAGCAGTGTTGTGATAATAACTCCGGCAATTATCTTAAGAGCCGTCTTCATCATATGCACTCCTTTCCAGAACCGGCGTTCCTGGTCACATCCTTACCATTAAGGTCATGTTATCTGTTGTGCTCATCACATGATCACAGAACCTTGCTGCCTCTTCGGACGAACTGAAGTGCTTTTCGTCTACGATCTCACTCTCGAAGATATCCACCTTCATTACAATTACTTTATAAAAGCTTTTTACCGTGACACCCATTTCCATAGCCTCCTTTTCGCTTTAAGCGCTTTTAATAGCTTTCTATATCTCAAGGGTACTATGTAAGGTGTCCTATAAAAATACCTTTTATGTCTGACATATATTTTTAAGGATCTAATACATCTTCGCTACAGAAACTATTGCTTCCTTATAGCCCTCTACTGCTATTTTGGGACTTACAAGCTTAATATTGGTCCCGAGGGCAAATATCCAGCCATAGAATAGCTCACTCAGGGCTATAGTCACTGTTGTTTCGTGCCATCCCTTTTTCTTTGCCGGGCGGATATCTATATCTCTCCCGAACCGATCCAGGATCACTCCGGCAATCTCATCCTTAAAGGATAGTTTAACTTCTGTCCGCTCGCCGCCAAACATTCCGAAATTCATCTTCGTATAGGATGCAAGATTGAGATCCCTGAAAATATCCCTTCCTGCCCGTTTCCTGTCCAGCAGTCGTATAGAACGCATCTTGTCCACTCTGAAAGGCTTGATCTTTCCAGCCTCCATATCATAGGCTATCAGGTAGTAGTTTTCATCATCCCATGTCAGAGCCCAGGGACTTACGTCATATGCTCCGTCTCTGCGCCGGACCATCTTCTTTTCCGTGTTCCACCGCATATATTCAAAGGATATCTGGCGGTTTAGAGCTATGGCCCGGTGTATGTCGTCCACAAGGTAATAAATGCTCTCATTCATGGTCTTTACCCGGCCAGTCACCACCACCTGCCGTTTCAACTGTTCGGCCTCGTAATTACTCGCCATAGCAGTGATTTTTTTTATCAGTTCATTTGATTTTTTCTCAGTGATAAATTTTGATGACTGGACGGCATCTACAAGGAGCTTCAGTTCTGCTATGTCAAAATGCTTCTTTCCTACATGGTAGGTATAGCCTCTTCCCTCCTTTTCACCGATCACATCGATTCCGAGGATCCTCAGGGCTTCCATATCGTCATAAAGGCTTTTACGATCAGCGCTCACTCCATATTTCAGGAGCTCTTCCTGTATCTGAGGCATTGTCAATGCATGCTCGTCATCTGTCTTTTCCAGCATGATTCGGCTCAAATAGTATAATTTCAGCTTCTGCTTCGTCCCTTTAGGCATAATAGATCCCCTTCCTGACTTTGGCCAACATTTTACCATATCTGTTGACTTGAATCATCTATGCGTACCATTCTTGCCAATATGCTTTTGATTATAGTAAACTGATAGGAAATTGATAGAATTGATACATATCTGCGGAGTTTTCTCCAAAACTTAAGAAAGTAAGGTGAACAAGATATGTTGCACACGATCACGATCGACAACGTGGATGAATGTAAGGAGTTGATCTACCCGGATATACTGGAAAATCTGGGAAGGGAGTATTACCGCGGAATCTATTCGACCACCGAGGAAGGGGAAGCCTGCGGCGTCATGACGTGGATACTGTGGAATATGAGAGATGGCGGCACTCCGATGTCGCATATTCAATATTTTCGTTCGGTAGACAGCATGACCGCAAGGGAGCTCCTGGAAGAATACACAAGGCAGGTCAGGGAAATCGGAGTTGCGGCCTCCACCCTGGAACTCCTCCCCTTAAGCGACAAGGCAAAAGAAATTTTCAGATCAAGGGGGTTTGAGCTGGAGGATACAGACAACTGGCTCGCATACGTGCCGGTCAGCTATCTCGCTCAAACGGAGCTGGGGAAGGCGAAGGTTCCTTCCGTTGTCGTCCCGTTAAAGAAGCTGTCGGTAATGGAGATCAGCAAAGCCCTGCTGTCCTATTCCGATTCTGAACCCTATAAAAATGCAGAGGACATCGAGCTTCTTCCGCCGGTCTGGTATGACGGCTCGGTTTCCTGCGCTGTAGTCCGTAAGGACCATGTGGACGGCATCTTCATGATACACCGTACGGCTAGTGGAGATTTCTCACCGGAGCTGTTTATCGCCCACGGTCCCAATGACAAAAAAGACCTGTTATCCATGCTGGCCTTTGCCTTCCAGAAGATGTATGAGAACAGCAAGTCAGGCGAAGAGACTTACTTCAAGGTTCAGAGGATAAAGAACGGCAAAAAAGACCTGCTCTCACTGATTGAGGAAGACCTGCCGGTAGTGAGGGTAACACAGGGATACAGGGTGGAAAAGGAACAAATCAGCTATGATGCTGTTCTATAGTAAACGTCAGATAAATCTGCCGTTTACTATAGAACAAGTATTATCAGAGATAAAATCCCTTTGATCAGGAGGAAAAACAACAGATGGCAGAAGGCGAGCTTTTTAAGCAGAATACCATTAAAAAGGATACCTTTCAGATGGCTCCGACAATGACCTCTGAAATAAATCAAAACCAGATGGCAAACCAGCAGCTTCAGCGCAGCAATGTCATGATGGAGGCCGATCTTTCCAAGGCCCTCATAGGGGCCTATGAGGAAGAGCAAAAGAAGAGGGAGACCAACGTCAAATTCGATAAAAAGCAGCTCGAGCGTTGGAAGGTCGTGAACGCCTTCAGGGAGAAGTCCGGCGAGGCGTCCATATCCGACAGCAATTACAAAAACGAATACGGGAGCCTCGATCTCTACGAACTGCGGCAGGTATTGGCTGAGGATACACATTCCAAATCCCAGCTTTTCACGGATATGTTTGACAGCTTAAGCAAGCTCCTCGACCTGTCAGTGACCGGAGGCAGGAGCTTCGATGAAAACGGGGAGGTGACGACCACGGATTTTGCCAAGGTCTTAGATGCCGCCAAACAGTCCGTGCATGACTATGTCTCCATAAGGGGCAGTAAATATCATTTCTTCGAAAACGGTAAGCGAAGGCTCGACATAGCCCAAAGGGTGGAGATGCTCCTTGACCAGCTACAGGTCAAGGTGGACGAGAGGGTGGCCCAGCTGGACGAGGAGGAGCAGCTTGAGCGGCAGCTCGAGCTCGAAGGGATCTCAAAGGAGGAGATCGAAGAGCGTAAGCTCGAGTTCAGGCTGGATAAGAGCCAGCTCGATATTATGAAGGTCATAAAGACCGGACAATTCGGACCGAAGCTCGATGAGGCTGCCGAACAAAAGGCGCAGAGCGAATGGCTCGCGGGGAATTTCAGCGGGGAGCTCCTAAGGCTCCTTGGGAATCCGGAGAAGATTCGGACGAAGGATGAAAAGAACGACTTCCTTGCAGCGCTGATGGACAAGAATAACCTTCTGCTTGCAAATAAGATGACCATAACCGTCCTTGCTGAAGCCAATAAGGACGCGACCCTTGGTATGCCCTGGCTGCAGGACGACCTTAAAAAATATATAGCCTCGCATATTGAGGATTCTGACATCCTGACCCTTCAGCCCGAGGAGATCGCCAAGAAGGCGAAGGAGCTTATGGCGCAGTATGCCGAGGTGAATAAGGAAGAGATAGCAGAGGCAAGGGAAAGGGTAGATAAGCTCCTCGAGCTCATCCCGACTGAGGGAGGATATGACTCCAAGACGGTATTAAACAGCATCTATGCCTATCCCGAGGCAAAGGAAATTCTCTTTGACAGCCCTAAGGAGTTCGAGGAGAGACTCTCTGACCTTAGGGCAAAGATTGAGGACGACGAATGGGAGATTCAGGAACAGCTCTCCCAGCATTTTTCATCGGCTACTCGCGAAGCCGTGAGGCGCAAACTCAACACGGAGATGGCAGGGCTTCGGCTTTTCGGAAAGACGGACGCCATAATCACCCAGGTAGGGGTGCATTTAAGCAGGAAAAAGTACGTTTCACCTCAGGAAGTCAAGGTAGAGGGCATGATCGACGATCTTATGAAATATGCGGGCATACTCCCGGTGATGAAGGATCACTTTGTCGAGACCATTACAAACGGATCTGCCGAGGAGCTCTACAAAAATGAATACAAATTCTGGAAGCCTATAGCGAAGCAATACTCCGACAACTATAAGAAGAACGAGAAGTTTTTTTCCGAGGAGGTGCTGGGCAAGACCTTTAAGAAACGGTTCCTCTCGATCTTCTCAAGCCAGGCCCTCAATATCCCCGCAAGCGTCTGGGAAAGGCTCGAGGAGATGAGGCTTAGCTGCGGCGAATATAAACCCGAGCAGTACAAAAACGAGATCTTAAGACTCATAGAGCAGGGCAAGGAGTCCACCGAGGATAAGGTAACCCGTGAGGAATACCTCACAAGGCGAAAGGTGGCGGATGAAGAGAATAAGAAGATACACCGGCAGCGGGCGAAGAGGGAAAACGACAGGATAAAGGAGATAGGCGATTCCTTTGACGATAAGTTCCTGCTTGCTATCGGAAACGGCGGAGAAGTCCCTCTTGAGCACTACAGGCAGACCGACCTTATCTACCGCAGGAAGTCGGAACTGGAAAAGAACAGGAAGAAGATAGCGAAGGTCGTCAATAAGGAGCTTAACGAGCAGCGAAGGGCCGAGCTTAAGATGCTTTTGCAAAACTGCAGCGTGCCTGAGGAGAGGCTCGATGAGATAGCCAAAAAATTCGACTGGATGGTAGAGGGCTTCATCAATACGGACGGGGATCTGTTTGAGGACGAAAGGCTTGAGTGCGAAAGGATCAATCTCGAGGCCTACGGCGTTCGCACCTGGGATATGGCGCTTGCCAAAATATCAAAATATATCCCGTCGATACTAAGCGGCGAGGAGCATGAAGAGATAAAAGCCGCCAAAGAAAAGCTGGAAAATGGTATCGACAGATTAAAGAACTTCGAAGATGGCCGATACAGTGAGATAGCCGAGATAATAGTCCAGCTCCCGGAGGTCTACAGGGCGATCATGAGCTCCGATGAAAAGGTGTTTGACAAGATCCTGCAGGAGAAGGTGGAG
>JAGBNT010000030.1 GCA_017634255.1 Lachnospiraceae bacterium | reverse complement strand
GGCGGGCGGGGATTTCATAGAGCTTAAGGGTCAGGACGGCAAGCCTTTGGGCTTTGTAAACGTAGATATCAAAATGGAGAGGTTTATAACTCATCTTGCAAGATATACACGTGTCTACGCCTTTTCTCTTCTGATAGTCATAGCCTTTACGGCCTTCCTTATCTCGGTGTACTTAAAGCGCCGTATCATAGGCCCCCTCGATAAACTGGCCGATGCGGCAAAAAACTACATTGCCCGGGACAAGGTCTCGAATCTGGAAACCTCCACCTCCTTCTTCAGTAGCCTGGATATATCCACCAGAGATGAGCTCGAAGACCTTAAGGACATCATGGCAGAGATGGAGGCTGACGTGGCCCGCACCATGAAAAGGATACGTCAGGTCACCACGGAGCAGGAACGGCTTAAACGTCAGCAGGAGCGCATCTCCACTGAGCTGGATATTGCCAAGCAGATTCAAATCGATACTCTCCCCTCTGTCTTTCCCGACCGTCCCGAATTTGATATTTATGCCTCCATGAGACCTGCCAAGGAGGTAGGGGGGGATTTTTACGATTTCTTCCTTATAGACCTGGATCACCTGGGACTGGTTATCGCGGATGTCTCCGGCAAGGGTGTGCCTGCGGCTCTTTTCATGATGATAAGCAAGCATATTCTGAAAAACAAGGCACTCTTCGGAGGAACTCCGGCCCAGGTCCTTACGTATGTCAATACCCAGCTTTCGGAGAACAATGACAACGCCATGTTTGTCACTATCTGGTTCGGCATACTTACGATAAGTACGGGAAAGGTCATTGCAGCCAGCGCGGGACATGAATACCCCTTCATTACCGACGACAGCGGTGAATACAGGCTGTATGAGGACCCCCACGGTATTCCCTGCGGGGTCATGGAAGGTATGGTATATGATGACTATAGCTTCCAGCTTAAGCCGGGAAGCCAGCTTTTCCTCTATACCGACGGTGTAGCCGAGGCAAACGATTCGAATAAAGAGCTTTTCGGCACGGAGCGCACTCAGGCTGCTTTGAATATACATAAGGAGCTTTCCCCGAAAGAACAGATCGAAAATATGAGTAAGGAGATCAACTCCTTCGCCGGAGACTGTGAGCAGTTCGACGACATAACGATGCTCTGTCTGCGATACCACGGTCCCGGGATAAAAAGGCTTTCATGAACCCAACCGATTCCAGTAGCATTAACAAGACTTTCCAACAATTAAAAGCGGCTATCCTCCGCTATAAGACCCCGATATTCATTCTGTACATGGTTGTTATTTTTGCTACGATCCTGTTTTACCTAAGCAGGGTACCGGTGCTTAAAGCCATTGAGATTCCGCCGGATAAATTTTCGGCTCTGGACGAGGCCGTTTTGGAGAAAACGCAGGATGGCATAAAGCTCGTCAGCACGGACGGGCACCACGGAGCCTTCATGGACTCCCGCTCCATAATCCTTCCCGCCGGAGACTTTGTATTCACCGTCAATTACAGATCCACGGGGAATAACCAGGTCAATTTTCAGGCAAATAATGATATATATCAGGAGGTCACGCTGCCATCCTGGGAAACCAGTATCGATATCCCCGTACACTTAGACCTCCCCTCCGACAATGCCAAGCTGCGGTTTATCTACTACGAGGGCGACTTCGAGCTCCTGGGAGTGAGGTGTTCCTCCGATAAATTCCTGTATACCGACCCTTTTATCCAGGCGGGTTTGCAGCTGTTGTATGCCGTGGTAGTGATATTCTTCTATCTCAACCGCAAAAAATATTCCCTTACGCTTTATCACGCATTTTTGCTGCTGCTCTTTTCCTTTTTCAGCTTTGTGACTATCCCCTATCTGGCTATGGTGGACAACGGGCTGTATGGTTCCGTGGACATCCTGTTTCACCTGTCACGGGTGGAGGGCGTCCGGGATGCCCTTATCGAGCGCCAGTTTCCCGCCGTGATCTACCCTTACTGGGCGAATGAGTACGGGGTCATAGGCACGATATATCCTAATTTCTTCCTGTACTTCCCCGCAGCCTTAAGGCTTCTCGGGGACTCCCCCGAGGGTATGTATAAGCATATGACCTATATTATCAACTTCCTTATGCTCACCTCCGTGTACTGGTCGGCCAAATATATATCCAAGTCCTGGAAAACAGCCCTTCTTGCTGTATTTTTATTCGGCTATTCCGCCTGCCACTTAAACGCCGTAGGGGTGGAAAATTATACCCTTGGTACAGGTATAGCCTATATTTTTGTTTTTCTGGTCCTGGCCGGAATCTACAGCCTTTTCGTAGATGAAAAACCCAGGTGGCCGCTGCTGGTCATCGGAATGAGCGGCACGATAAACAGTCATATCCTTTCCGCAGTATTTTCAACGCTGCTGATAGCCGTCGTTTGTATCGCGGAGCATAAAAAGCTCTTCGGGGAGGAAAGACGGATCCTTCCGCTTTTAAAGGCAGTGGGAGTTTCACTGCTCATAAACGCAGGGACCATCTATATGTTTCTGGACGGACTCTTTTCAAATAAACTGAACACCCAAAACCTGGAATGGGAGGTATTTACAACGGATACTCTCTCGTTTGGCGACCTGTTCTCCACAGCCTTCGGAATATCCGCCATGATCTCCTTTATCCTGGTTTTATTTTATCTCCTATATCCCGATCAAAAAGGTCCGGGCTACAGGCTTGTCAAGATCATATGGATACTTGACATTGTACTCTTCTCCTTTGCCACGAAACTCTATCCCTGGGAAAAAATGGTGGAGATGCCGGTAATTACCGACATCATCCATTACGTACAGTACCCTCAGCGGCTGAATTACATCATCACCCCGACCATGGCTATCTGCGTAGCCTACGCGCTGTTTCACGGCAGGAAGTTCGTGTCCCACCATTTAAGGAGCTCTATCGTCATTTTTATGTTCATACTCCTGGCCTTTCATAAATATCATGACAGTATCGAGATATACAGCGATCCGGTGAAAATGCCCCTGACCATCACCGATGAGATCCTGGGGGAGGTATATGCCACCCCGGCCCATGCGGACTATCTTCCAAAAGGGGTCACCAGGGAATGGTATTCCACTCCTTTCCCTATACTGTCCGACGATTCCAAGACCGCGATCACCTTCTACACCAAGCAGGGGACCAGGTTTCACGCGGATTATATCTGCCGGGAGGAGGGGCAGTATATAGATGTGCCGACCTTTTACTACAAGGGCTATCACTGCGTGGATACGCAGGGCACGGAGCTGCCGGTTAAGATAAGCGAACAGGGGAAGATCCGCGTTCCTCTCAACGCTTCCTCTTCCCCTGAAAGTATCGATGTTTATTATGAAGCTCCTGTCTCCTACAGGCTCCTATGCATCTTCTCTTTGATATGCGCCTTTGTCTTTGGCCTGTGGACTATTAAAAAACGCATGTTTTGTAACAGCTCCTCAGCCCAGCTTCTCGGCAAAGGCGGTCATAGCCTCTGAGATCTTTATCTGCTGAGGGCAGACCTGTTCGCAGCTGCGGCAGTGCAGACAGGCAGACGGCTTTTTGTCATCGGGCAGGGCCGCAAGGGCCATGGGTGCAATAAACGCCATGTTGCTGTGCTCTAAGGTTATCATGTGCTCGTTATATAACGAAAGCAGGTGCGGGATGTCCAGGCCCTGAGGACAGTGGCTCACGCAGTAGTGACAGGCCGTGCAGGGTACCTGTTTGCGACCCTGCATTTCGTCGGCGATATCCAATACAGCCTTCATCTCCTTGTCGCTCAAGGGCTTTTCCGTTTCGAAGGTCTTTAAGTTCGCCGCAAGCTGCTTATCGTCTGACATTCCCGAAAGCACCATCGTAACGCCCTTGATGGATTGCAGGAATCTGAAGGCCCAGGCGGGAATATCCTCGTCGGGACGCAGGCTTTTAAGTATCTCCTCGTACTTCGCGTCAAGATGGGCAAGCCTTCCTCCGCGAAGGGGCTCCATTACCCAAACTGGGATATTCATGCTGTTTAGCAGCTCCACCTTCTCCTTTGCCTCCTGGAAGCCCCAGTCGAAGTAGTTGAGCTGTATCTGGCAGAATTCCATGGATTCGCCGTAGGCGTCGAGGAAACGCTTTAAGACATCCATCGCCCCGTGGCATGAAAAGCCCAGATGCTTTATGCGCCCGTTCTTCTTCTGCTCCATTAGATAGTCATAAATTCCGAACTGCGGATCGAGGTACTGGTTTATATTCATCTCGCAGACATTATGGAAGAGATAAAAATCGAAATACTCCACCCCCGTCTTTTCAAGCTGCTTCTCAAAGATCTCCTTTACTTTTGGCATGTTAGAAAGGTCGTAGCCTGGGAACTTGGTGGCAAGATAAAACTTATCCCTGGGATACTTAGACAGTGCCTTTCCCACAACGAGCTCCGAATTGCCGTTGTGATAGCCCCAGGCGGTATCGAAATAGTTGATGCCCTTCGCAAAGGCCTCGTCTATCATTTTCTCGGCCGCCGCCTCGTCGATCTTTCCTTCGTCTCCGCCGACAACCGGAAGACGCATCGCGCCAAAGCCCAGCCCCGACAGCTTAAGATCCTGAAATTCTCTGTAAACCATAGCTTCTCCTTTTCTTAGTCAAATTTGCTATTTCCCCGATTTTCAGCCATAAAAGAAAATAGCAGTTACCAGCATTTACGCTGTCAACTGCTATTTTATCATATGAAGCCAAGGTCTATATTTAAAAATTTAATAAATTTTCGATTGCGTATGTCTCGTGAATTGTCT
>JAGBNT010000029.1 GCA_017634255.1 Lachnospiraceae bacterium | reverse complement strand
GGGGTATAACTACAGCGACCATCTAAGTAAGCCCGATGCCTATAACTGCATCGTACTTGGAAATGACGCCCTTACTACTACCTTAAACAACTCTCCGAAGGACAATGAGGGAAAGAGCATATTGCTGATCCATGATTCCTTTGATTTTTACCTTTCAACCTATCTTGCAGGGGATGTGGAGAGGATAGACAGGATACAGCTAAGCGGCTTTAAGGGGAGCCTTCGCACTTATATAGAAAACAACCCTCCGGATGCGGTGGTAATAATGTATTATGGCGGGAATATCCTGCCCATAGACTGGCGCTGGCACAACAGCTTTTTCGATTTCAGATAAGGGTAAAACTTATTCTTTCAACAACGGGTGTTACTCATGTATAATGATTAGTTAGATATGGAATTACGAAAGGGGCAAATTTATGTCGCAGAGAACGGATATCAAGAAGGTGCTTATAATCGGCTCGGGACCTATAGTCATAGGTCAGGCGTGCGAGTTTGACTATTCGGGAACACAGGCCTGTAAGGCTTTAAGATCCCTTGGATATGAGATAGTTTTGGTCAACTCCAATCCGGCAACGATAATGACGGATCCGGAGATGGCGGATGTAACCTATATAGAGCCTTTGAACGTTAAAAGGCTGGAAAAGATAATAGAAAAGGAAAGACCGGATGCGCTTTTACCCAATCTGGGAGGACAGTCCGGGCTTAACCTGTGCTCGGAGCTCTATAAGGCAGGGGTTTTGGATAAGTATAAGGTACAGGTCATCGGAGTCCAGGTAGACGCGATAGAGCGCGGAGAGGACAGGGTAGAGTTTAAAAACACGATGAACAGCCTCGGCATAGAGATGGCGCGAAGCGAGGTGGCATACAGCGTGGAGGAGGCCTTAAAGATAGCCGATGAGCTCGGATATCCGGTGGTTTTGCGGCCGGCGTATACGATGGGAGGAGCCGGAGGAGGCCTGGTCTACAATAAGGAGGAGCTTAGCACCGTCTGTGCAAGGGGACTGCAGGCTTCACTGGTTCATCAGGTACTGGTGGAAGAGTCGGTCATGGGCTGGGAAGAGCTTGAGCTTGAGGTAGTCCGGGATAAGGACAACAACATGATCACGGTCTGCTTCATAGAAAACGTGGACCCCATGGGAGTCCATACCGGAGATTCCTTTTGCACAGCCCCGATGCTTACTATTCATAAGGAGGTGCAGAAGCGCCTTCAGGAGCAGGCTTACAAGATAGTAGAGCATATAGGGGTTATCGGCGGTACAAATGTGCAGTTCGCCCACGACCCCAAGAGCGACAGGATAATCGTAATAGAGATAAATCCCAGAACCTCCCGTTCCTCGGCGCTGGCATCCAAGGCTACGGGCTTTCCTATAGCCCTCGTTTCGGCAAAGCTGGCAGCCGGGCTCTCGCTTTCGGAGATACCCTGCGGAAAATACGGGACCCTCGATAAATATAAGCCGGACGGGGACTATGTGGTAGTCAAGTTTGCCAGGTGGGCCTTCGAAAAGTTTAAGGGTGTGGAGGATAAGCTAGGGACCCAGATGAGGGCAGTCGGCGAGGTAATGAGCATAGGGCGCAGCTATAAGGAAGCCTTCCAGAAGGCGGTGCGCTCTCTCGAAAAGGGACGTTACGGTCTGGGTCATGTAAACGGCTATGACAGGCTGTCCAAGGATGAGTTATGTAAACTGCTCATCACCCCCAACAGCGAAAGACATTTCATAATGTACGAAGCCTTAAGACATGGAGCCTCAGTAGAAGAGATATATGAGCTTACCCATGTTAAGAGATATTTTATAGAGCAGATGAAGGAGCTCGTGGAGGAAGAGGAGGCGCTGCTTAAGTTTAAGGGAGGACTTCCTTCCGATGAAGCCTTAAAGAGCGCCAAGCAAAACGGCTTCTCCGACAAGTATTTATCAGAGATACTTGAGATAGGAGAGGACGAGATAAGAAACAGGAGGGAGGAGCTTAGGATTACCGAGGCATGGGACGGAGTGCATGTCAGCGGGACTAAGGACAGTGCCTACTTCTATTCCACCTATAATGCCGCAGACAACAATCCGGTAAATGAAAACAGCAAAAAGATCATGATACTGGGAGGCGGTCCCAACCGTATAGGTCAGGGTATCGAATTTGACTACTGCTGTGTACATGCTGCCCAGTCCTTAAAGAAGCTGGGCTTCGAGACCATAATCGTAAACTGCAATCCCGAGACGGTCTCCACAGACTACGATACCTCGGATAAGCTCTACTTCGAGCCCCTTACCCTAGAGGACGTGCTCTCCATTTATAAAAAGGAAAAGCCTGTGGGGGTAATAGCCCAGTTCGGAGGGCAGACACCGCTTAACCTGGCGGCGGATCTTAAGAAGAACGGGGTAAATATTCTGGGGACCTCGCCGGAGGTAATAGATCTTGCGGAGGACAGGGATCTTTTCAGGAATATGATGGATAAGCTGGGTATCCCGATGCCCGAGTCCGGAATGGCGACCACGGTTGAGGAGGCGATCGGGATAGCAAATAAGATAGGCTATCCGGTAATGGTGCGTCCCTCTTACGTATTGGGAGGAAGGGGAATGGAGGTCGTCTATGACGATGAAGCCATGACCGATTATATGAAGGCTGCGGTTGGCGTAACCCCCGACAGACCCATACTTATCGACCGCTTCCTAAATCACGCGATGGAGTGCGAGGCGGATGCGATCTCCGACGGAAAGCATGCCTATGTGCCCGCGGTCATGGAGCATATAGAGCTTGCGGGTATTCACTCGGGCGACTCCGCCTGCATAATTCCCTCTAAGCATATACCGGAGGAGAGCTTAAAGACCATAAAGGAATATACGCGAAGGATAGCCGAGGAGATGAATGTCGTAGGGCTTATGAACATGCAGTATGCGATAGAAAACGGAAAGGTTTTCGTGCTGGAGGCAAATCCGAGGGCATCCAGAACGGTTCCGCTGGTATCCAAGGTCTGCGGGATAAGAATGGTTCCCCTGGCAACGGATATAATAACCTCGAAGCTTACAGGAAGACCCTCTCCGGTGGAAGGCCTTAAGGAGAGGGAGATACCTTATTACGGCGTAAAGGAGGCGGTATTCCCCTTCAATATGTTCCAGGAGGTAGACCCGATCCTTGGACCCGAGATGCGCTCCACGGGAGAAGTACTGGGGCTTTCCGAGAAGTCGGGAGAGGCTTTCTTTAAGGCAGAAGAGGCTGCCAATGCGCCCCTTCCCCTTGAGGGAACGGTGCTTATCTCGGTAAATGTTCAGGATAAGCCCGAGGCGCCGGAGATTGCGAAAGCCTTTTACGAAGCAGGCTTTAAGATACTCGCCACCGGCAGCACCTACGAGAAGATAAAGGAGAGCGGGGTTCCGGCGGAGCTTGTAAAGAAGCTCTACGAGGGCAGGCCAAACATCCTCGATTATATGACAAACGGCAAGATACAGCTTATCGTAAATTCCCCCATCGGAAAGGATTCGATCCACGATGACAGCTATTTAAGGAAGGCTGCGGTAAAGAACAAGATAACCTACATCACTACCATAGCGGCGGCAAGAAGCGCGGCGGAGGGCATAAAGTACGTTAAGAGCCACGAGGGCGCTCAGGTGCGTTCGCTTCAGGAGTGGCACGCCATGATATAGGATGGGAGCCGGATAAGAGCAAGCGGGTATGAAGAAAAGGAATAAGTTTTTTCTGACAGTATTTATAGTCTCATTATTGGGTATCGTCATCAATCTCGGGGGGTATGCGCTAAACCAGAAGGTGTTTATGACCCCTTTGTACCTTGATGCCATAGGAACGGTTTTGGTGTCGGCTACGGTGGGAGCCCTGCCGGGGATGCTGGTGGGATATTTTTCAATACTGATAAGCGCCCTTATCGAATCCTCCCAGATGTATTACTCCATAATCTCGGTGCTCATAGCCCTGATGGTTGGATATGCCGCATCCAAGGGGGCTTTCAGGAGTATCTTTAAGACGCTGCTTATCCTGCCGCCCATGGTTATAATGGACACCATAGTCGGCATGCTTCTTAACTGGACGGGCTTCTTTGACAGCTCCCCGGTATATCTTACAGGGGTGGACAGCGCCTCGACGACTGGGGAGCGCTTCGTTTCCGAGCTGGTCTCCACGGTGATCCTTGAGATCGGGGATAAGCTCATCTCGCTCCTCATAGTTTTCTTTATAATAAAATATATACACAATGTCCTTAAAAAGGATGTCTATGCCTATGTTGAGAGGGACATGTTTGCTGTGAGCTGGAACGACCCAAAGGGCTGGAAGGTAAAGCGCTCCTTAAGGCAGACAGTGGCTATCGCCCTTGCGTTCACAGGTCTGGCGATGGAATTGATATCCATGATATTCATATACACCTTCTACCGCAGTGAAAAGGTGGAGGAATACAGGCTGGCAGCGCAGATCATGACGGATAATGCTTCGCAGACGGTGCTTTCCGGCTATGCTACCGCCCTTTTGGGAAATACAGATGAAAAGACCGTAGAACGGGTGGAGAAGCAGCTGGATAAGGAGATGCAGCAGTTTCCGGAGCTAAGGGCTATGTATATCTACATCGAGGACGGCTCTGAAAGGAGGGCAGCGGTTTACTGCGGAAGAGAAGAGGAGCCTGTGCCCAGAGGGGAAGTATTGCCCGATATAACGAATGAAAATATAGTTTATATAGATGAGCCTGTTGCCGGAGCCTCGGGGTTAGGAACCCTTGTCTATTATTCAGTGGTTGACATAAAAAAGGACAGCCTTAACTATTGCCTGAGGCTCTTTGCAGTAATGCTCGGAGTCCTGCTCTGCATAATGACCATAATCATCGTGGCAGCGGACCAGCACCTGGTACTGCATATAAACAGGATGACGGATGCGATGACCCGCTTTGCCTACAACAGCGACGAGGAGCGGCTGCAGTCCGTAGAGGCGATAAAGTCGCTAAACATCAGGAACGGAAACGAGCTCGAGGCCCTCTACAGATCCATATCCAAGACGGTGGACGACTATACTTCATATATCGAGGATGCCAACCGTAAGGCGGAGGAGATAAACAGGATTCAGGTAAATCTCATATCCACCATAGCCGACCTGGTTGAGAGCCGTGACGCCGAAACGGGTCAGCACACAAAGAGAACCTCCGAGTATGTAAACGCCATAGCGAAGGAGCTGGGCAGGGAGGGCAGGTTTACCGACGTATTAAGCGAGGAGTACGTGGAGAACATGACGCTTGCCGCCTCACTGCACGACATAGGAAAGATATGTATTTCCGACATGATCCTCAATAAGCCCGGAAAGCTGGATAAGGAAGAGTTCGAGATAATGAAGGAGCATACCACGGCAGGGAGGAAGATACTTATCGATATAAGGGATAACCTGGGAGAGTCCGAATATTTAAGGATTGCCACGGATATGGCGGCTTCTCATCATGAATGGTGGGACGGGAGCCGGGGCTATCCCGACAGGATAAAAGGAGAGGATATTCCCTTGTCAGCACGGATAATGGCTATTGCCGATGTCTTCGATGCCCTGATATCCGTAAGACCCTATAAGCATGCCTTTACTCTGGATGAAGCGGTTAACATAATACACGAGGAGAAGGGCACTCATTTCATGCCCGAGATAGTGGATGCCTTTGATGCAGCCTTTGACGAGCTCGTAGCGATATCAAAGAAATATTCTGAAGATTAAGAGGATGGTTTAGTTGGAGCAGAAGGAATTTTAGTAAGCGGCAGTTAATCTGCCGTTTACAAAAATAAATATTTTTTAAGGAGGATCAAAAATGAGCAAGTTGTATTTCCTTGTGGGCAGTCAGGACCTTTACGGTGCGGAGACCTTAAAGCAGGTAGCTGCCGACAACAAAAAAATGGCAAAGTTTATGGACAGTAAGTTAAAGGATATTGTCCGCGTGGAGGTGCTTCCTACGGTAATATCCTCCGACAGCTGCATTGAACAGATACGTAAGGTAAACGACGATGACGAGTGTGTGGGAGTTATCACCTGGATGCATACCTTCTCTCCTGCAAAGATGTGGATAAAGGGTCTGCAGATGCTACAAAAGCCGCTTTTGCACCTGCATACACAGGCGAATGAAAAGCTTCCCTATGACAGCATCGACATGGATTTCATGAACTTAAACCAGGCGGCTCACGGCGACAGGGAGTATGGCTTTATACTTTCCAGATTGAGAATACCCCATGAGGTTGTTGTGGGCTATTACGAGCACCAGGAGACCATAGATGCCATCGGTCGCTTTGCCCGTGTTGCCAAGGCAATAGCTTATTCGAAAAGCTTAAGGGTAGCGATGTTCGGAAACAACATGCGCGACGTTGCCGTAACCGACGGAGACCGTGTAGAGAGCCAGATAAGGTACGGCTGGGAGGTAAATTATTATGCAATAGGCGATCTGGTTAACATAATTAACAAGGTAACCAAAAAAGAGGTCGACGGGAAGATGGAAGAGTATGAGAAGCTCTATACCATGAAGACCAAGAACATTGAAGTCGTTCGTGAGCAGGCTAAGTACGAGGTTGCCCTTGAGAAGTTCCTCAAGAAGGAAAGGATAGGGGCATTTACGGATACCTTCCAGGACCTTCACGGATTAAAGCAGCTTCCCGGTATCGCGGCTCAGAATCTTATGGCAAAGGGCATAGGCTTCGGACCCGAGGGAGACTATAAGACCAGCGCCCTTTCAGCTGTATTTATGAAGATGGCAGAGGGAGTCAAGGGAGCTACGGGCTTTATAGAGGACTATACATATGACCTTACGAAGGACAAAGAGCTGGAGCTGGCGGCGCACATGCTGGAGGTTTCCCCCGTATTTGCAGCCAACAAGCCGGTTATAGACGTTATTCCATTGGGGATAGGCGGAAAAGAGGACCCGGCAAGGCTTATCTTCGACTCCGTTCAGGGCGATGCGGTGCAGGTCTGCATGACGGATATGGGAGACCGTTTCCGTGTGATCTGTGCGGATGTGGAGCTGGTAAAGCAGCCTAAGAAGATGCCGAAGCTCCCTGTTGCAAGGATAATGTGGAAATTAAAGCCCGATTTTAAGACCGGGGCAGCGGGATGGCTCTACGCAGGAGGAGCGCACCATGCCGTTATCTCCACGGCTCTTGACAGACAGGATGTTGCTATGTTCTGCCGCCTTACCGGTACAGAGCTCATAACGATAGGAGAGGATTCCACGATGGGCGAGCTGGCAAAACTGGCACAGTATTAAATTCGACAGAGGCAATAAATTCTGTCGATAGGTATAAAACTGTTCGAGGGTATAAAACTGTCAAAAAAGTGTTATGATTTTTTACAATTTTTGTTTAATTTTTTTTACTCTTGAGTATTTTTATTGACAATGGATAATTGACTAAGGTAAAATTTTACTGTTCGTTTAAGTTAATGGGCGGACAGATAAAACAAAAAGTTTAAAGTGGAGGAAAAAACTAATGAAGAAAAAGCTTTTAAGTGCAATCCTTAGTGTTGCAATGGTAGCAACCCTTCTTGCAGGCTGCGGAAGCGCTGCTGCTCCGGCTGCAGATGCTGCTGCTCCGGCTGCTGACGCTGCTGCTCCGGCTGCAGATGCTGCTGCTCCCGCTTCTGATGCTGCTACAGAGGCAGTTGAGGAAGTTGCTGCTGCTACACCCGCTTCGGGCGTAGGCGGAAAAAAGGTAGGTGTTGCGATGCCTACACAGTCTTCCGAGAGATGGATCAACGACGGTGCAAACATGAAGTCCCAGCTTGAAGCGCTCGGATACGAGGTTGATCTTCAGTACGCTGAGGATGACGTTCAGATGCAGGTTTCACAGATCGAGAACATGATAGCTTCCGGCGTTAACTGCCTGGTTATCGCTTCT
>JAGBNT010000028.1 GCA_017634255.1 Lachnospiraceae bacterium | reverse complement strand
CTTCATAAATTCGTTCATAAATTCATTCAATCTGAGCAATCCGTAGCTGCCGCTGACGCAACTTTCCTCGTCGTAGTCTAAGCATTTTTCAGCAAAAGTACGTAAGTCCCGTATTGGAAAATCAAAATCTGGAAGTAAAGCTGTTTAAGCCGTCTTCAGCCTCACACAGAAAGATACTGGAGCTTTTGCGTCAATCTCAGGACGCTGCGGAGCTTGAAGCGGAGGGCTTCGAATTTACAGTGAGAAACTGCTTGTCCTCCGTCTGGCAGATAATGTTTCAGGAAATATCGACTGCCGCGCCATCAGTGCGCAGCCGCAGCAGTCAGGGAAGCGAGCGGATCAAAAAAATGATGCTATTTATCCGCGAACATTATCCCGAAAGACTCTCCCTCTCAGATATTGCCGCCGCGGCCAATATCAGCGAAAGGGAGTGCTTAAGGTGCTTCCAAAACAACCTCAATACCACTCCCTTTACATATCTTTTGCGCTATCGCTGTCGTGCCGCCGCCGAGAGGCTCAAAAACAGTGAGGATTCCATCACAGATATAGCTTATATCTGCGGTTTTTCCGGTTCAAGCTATTTCGGAAAGATCTTCCGCCAGGAAATGGGCTGTTCCCCCTCGGCATACCGCAGAGAAAACCACAGATAAAATCCGGCACATCGCGCATCCCCCTCACTCCACATCCTGCAAGGCATCGTAGTCCTCTTCGCCGGTGCGGATCTTTACGACCCTTGTTACGTTGTAGACAAATATCTTGCCGTCTCCGATATGCCCTGTGTACAGCGCTTTCTTGGCGGATTCGATGACCCTGTCCACGGGTATCTCGCTGACTATTACCTCCACCTTTATCTTAGGCAGCAATGTCGCGTCCAGCTCGACGCCCCTGTAATACTCGCCGGCTCCCTTCTGGATGCCGCAGCCCATGACCTGGGTTACGGTCATTCCCGTTACTCCCAGCTCATTTAAAGCCTTTTTAAGGGTATCAAAGCGCGATAGCTTCGCAATTATCGACACCTTGTGCATGCCCGTATCGTAGCTTAAAACGCCGTTCTCATCCGTTACCGCCTGGCGCACGACCTTAACAGCCGCGTCCTTCTGCGCCGCGCTCGCCTTCTCGTAGGAATCCTCTCCCAGGTTGGTATTCTCGTTTACGTCCATGGCACCGGACATATCCTGTATTGAAAAGCCCGAATATGCATTTGGCAGACCGTGTTCCGTAGCGTCGAGACCCGTGATCTCCTCCTCGGCGCTGGCCCTTAAGCCAATGCAGCCCTTTATAATAAGAAAGACTATAGTTATCGTCACCGCCGTCCAGGCTATTACTGAGAAAATGCCGATTAGCTGTATCCCAAGCTGATGAAAACCGCCTCCGTAGAACAGTCCGACAATGCTGTCATTTCCAGGAGCCGCCGTCGTGGCAAAAAGCCCGGTGGCGATACCGCCCCAGATACCGTTCATGCAGTGTACCGCAACCGCGCCTACCGGATCGTCTATCCTAAGCTTGTAGTCCAGAAGCCAGACCGCAAAGGGAACCAGTAAGCCCGCAACCGCGCCTATTACCAGGGCTCCGAGACAGTCCGTAACATCGCAGGGCGCAGTTATCGCAACCAGACCGGCGAGCGAAGCGTTAAGGCACATTGAAACATCCGGTTTCCCGTATTTTACCCAGGTAAAGATCATGCAGACCACTGTTGCCACTGCGGGAGCCACAGTAGTTGTAAGGAAGATGGAGCCCAGCTGCTCTACGCTGGTCGCCGCCGCTCCGTTAAAGCCGTACCAGCCAAGCCAAAGGATGAAGACTCCCAGGGCGCCTATGGGAATATTGTGACCCGGAAAGGCATTGACCTTAACGATCCTGCCGCTCTTGTCCTTTTCGAATTTTCCGATGCGCGGTCCTAAGATCTTAGCCCCTATAAGGGCGCTGACGCCGCCCACCATATGGATCGCAACCGAGCCCGCGAAATCATGGAAGCCCATGGCCGAAAGCCAGCCTCCGCCCCAGATCCAGTGTGCTTCCACGGGATAGATCAGGGCCGATATAACAGCGGAATAAACACAATATGATAAAAATTTCGTCCTCTCTGCCATTGCTCCCGAAACTATGGTAGCGGTTGTGGCACAGAAAACCAGATTAAATACGAAGGCTGACCAGTCGAAATCCCCATACGAAGTAAAGAGGTCGAAGCCCGGTCTTCCGATGAGGCCCATCATATCCTCTCCCAGCAGCAGGGAGAAGCCTATCAGTATAAAGGTGCAGGTGCCTATGCAAAAATCCATAAGATTTTTCATTATGATATTTCCGGCATTCTTGGCCCTTGTAAATCCGGTCTCCACCATTGCAAAGCCCGCCTGCATCCAGAATACAAGCGCGGCGCCGGCCAGAAACCATACCGCAAAGATCTCGCCATGCATCGTTTCCATCATCTGTTTCATCATTTCTTCCATAATGCCCCTCCTTAAGACTTACCGAAAGCAGCCAGCCTCCTTACTGCTCCTGCTTTGCGGTTTTTTCCACAGCAAGAAAGGGGCCTATTCCGGGAACCGGAATAAACCCCTTTGTTTGCCGTGTCTTATGTTGAATATGAAACAACGGCGCCGGAATGATCCGACGCCGTTGTCCTTATGGACGATATATTACTCATACTTTTATTCAGTTTCAACTGTGAAGTTGCACAAAAATTTCAGCTTTTCAGGCGCAAAATTTGTTAGTGCACGCGAACATTCCGGCTTCGCCAAAGCCCCAATGGCAGGCAAGCCACCTTCGCTAAAGTTCCAAAAACACGCCGACTACCTGATCCACTGACCCATTAGTCAAAGAGCCCCTCCGTGCTCAGCTCCACAACCTCGCCCTTGCCTATCTCAAATACGCTCTCCTCCGGTGCTCCGTCCTCAAAAATTGCACTTAACTCTTCCTCGCTGTAATAGATCCAGCCATCTTCGGTAAGGAGCGCATAGTAATCCTCCTGGGTCTCCCGATCCGTAAACACCATCTCCAGCACGTACTTGCCCGGGTCCACGCACATGGCGGCAACTCCCGTTCCGGCTTCCGGCCAGGTAATAAGCTCATCGTCATTTCCGACGCCGTATGCCATTAAATAAACATCAAAGCCGTCAAATGCCGTCGGATCGTCAAATACTATACTGAAGCGCCCCTGGTCCTCCGCCGGTTTTGCGGGCATCTCCGAGCTTGTTATACCGGTCTCCTCGATAGCCGCATTGATCGTTTCTACATAATTATCCATACCTATGAGCTTCATAGCCCAGGGAAGTATGTCCGCGATCTGCTTATAATCCGTTCTGGGGGTGAGGGTAAGCGCCACATTCTGCCAGTAATAGAGCTGATCCACCGGGTCCATCCCGCTCTCATTGAGCCTCCAGCCGATTAAGTTCAAGAGGGATGAATTGGTATGCACTCCGCCCTGGTCGTTGTTCTCCGTGGCCTCGCTGACCGCCGGGACATAGTATTTATCCCAGACATAGGCGGGCTGTCCGTATTTGTGCGGGTCGCTCATGCAGCGGATAGGCTGGTTTCCGTTCTCCTGTATGAGCCAGGTCGTATCCTCCGTCTTTCCCATAAGACCCTCCACCAGATTGCCGAAGATATCGCTCATGGCTTCATTTATGGCGCCGTAGTCGTTCATATAAAGGTTGGTGGTCATGACGGCTCCGGTTAGGGCATGGGTATATTCATGCGCCATCGTATCGTAGGATTCCCCGTCAGGGTCATTCCGGTTAAACTGGAATACGTCAAAGCCCTGCATTTTCCCGCTGTAGCAGGCATTTTCCACCGGCTCTCCGTCGTCGTCCACCCAGTCCATGAGGATGAGCACCGGAGAGCCCTCCCCGTCCGGCCCTTCCCAGCCTATGGTGCGGTAAAAGTCGTATACCTCAAGAAAAGCGTTATATATCAATATCTCATTGTCCGCGAAGCCTCCGTTTTCCTCCTTGCGCATTGTCAGGCTGTCCTCGTAATAGAAATCCACATAGTCCGCGCAGATGACCTTGTGCTCGACATCGGCAAGATATACATTGCCCTCGGAATCCTTTGCCACCGGTATCGTAAGCTCCTTTGTCTTTCCGTTATGAGTCTTAACCTTACCCGTCCAGGTATCGGCGGTCAGACCGTCAAAGGTAAACGCCGCTGTGGAACCGGCAAGAGCGTCCGAATCTCCCGGCTGCATGACAGGTATGTAATAAAGGTACTCTCCGCCCTCATCCACATAGTGGGCAAGATACGCAGTATGCGCATCATCGACGTCATTATTCGTATAAACTATCCAGGCATAGTAGAATTTTGAGGGGTCATCCACAAAGGGCAAAAGAGTCTGCTCCGTCACATTCGGGATTATCCTGTAATTTATCCCTTCCTTTTTCCCCGTCTCCTTTACTATGGCTTCCGCCTCCGCCGCATCTATCCGCCAGCCCCTGTCCTCGCTTATATCCAGCTTTGGAACAAGGGTGCTGTTGAGACCTATGGCTTTCCCGTCCTTGTCCACTATTAGCTTCACCGTGGCACCGTAGACCGCCACATCGTTTGCCACCTGCCTGAAGGTATAAAAGGTATTTCCCTCGTCGGTGGGGCCGTCGGTTGCCACCGGCTCCAGCTGGGTGCTCTTATCCCCGCCCATATAGTCTAAAACGTCATATAGGGCATTAAGGGCATCGTCCGCATTATTTATAACCCCGTCATAGAAGGGCTCCCCAATGAAGGACTGCACTGCCCCCTCTCCTGTCCAGGCCTCATCCAGGATCTCCGGCGCAGCCTCCTGCTCCGGTTCCTGCTCCGGCACCTCCTCCGGCGCAGCCTCTTCTTTTTCCACAGTCGCCGCCCCCGTTGCAATCTGGTCAGGGCTCTTTTTCTTTCCGCAGCCTGTCAGCATCAGCGATACCGCCAGTATTACAGTAAGCGTCAGGCAGATGATTTTTTTCGTAAGATTATTCATAAATCTTTACCTCTCAATGATGATTCGCCATTTCTGCTTGAACCATTTTACTATATTTTTTCTTCAAATACTCAGTTTTATCTTGTACCTTTTTCAATTTGGGGAATTGTCACATTCCTGTTTTTAAGCGTATAATACAAGAATGGAAAAGAAAGGCGGAAATAAAAAGGTAAAAAAAAGACCTCTTCAAAGGGTGGTGTTCCTTGCCATCTTTATTGGTGCGTCGATATTTATGCTCCTGCTCAATACTCTGTCCCTGATACAGAACGTGCGCGGCATATTCCGCAATTTTAAACGTGAGGCGAGGCATGAGGCTACCTACGCCCTGTCAATGCTGGACATGGAATATATTGAAAAGCTGTTCAAAGACGTACAGGAGACCTATTATAATACTCCCGAAGATATCAGGCATGACCAGTATGGCGACGAATATCAAAACCTCATCCGCCCATTCGCTTCCACCCCTGAATATGCCGCGGCCAGGAAGGTGCTGAATAACTGTCAGGTATATGCAGACCTGAACAATATAGGTCTGTTTTTCCTGGATCAGGAAAACAAACGATTTGTAATAGTTCTGGACGGAGACCTTCCCGAAAGGGTCACAATGCCGGGAGAATGGATATCTGATGAAAACGGGAAATCTTATAGCTATGACGAAATTATGAATGTCACCTCTTCCGAATGGTATCTTAAGGTTGGGTATGCCAATCGCTCCGGCTGGGCGGGCGGGGATTTCATAGAGCTTAAGGGTCAGGACGGCAAGCCTTTGGGCTTTGTAAACGTAGATATCAAAATGGAGAGGTTTATAACTCATCTTGCAAGATATACACGTGCCTACGCCTTTTCTCTTCTGATAGTCATAGCCTTTACGGCCTTCCTTATCTCGCTGTACTTAAAGCGCCGGATCATAGGTCCCCTCGATAAACTGGCCGATGCGGCAAAAAACTACATTGCCCGGGACAAGGTCTCGGATCTGGAAACCGCCACCTCCTTCTTCAGCAGCCTGGATATATCCACCGGAGATGAGCTGGAGGAGCTTAAGGATACGATGGCGGAAATGGAGGCTGACATCGCCAGGACCATGAGAAGGATACGACAGGTCACTACCGAGCAGGAGCGGCTTAAGCGGCAGCAGGAGCGTATTTCCACTGAGCTGGATATTGCAAAAAACATTCAGCTTTCTGCGCTGCCCTCAGTCTTTCCTGAGCGTCCCGAATTTGATATTTTTGCATCCATGACGCCTGCAAAGGAGGTGGGCGGAGATTTCTACGATTTCTTCCTTATAGACCTGGATCATCTGGGTCTTGTTATCGCGGATGTTTCCGGAAAGGGTGTTCCCGCGGCTCTGTTTATGATGATAAGCAAGCATATGCTGAAAAACAAGGCTCTCTTCGGCGGAAGTCCCGCAGAGGTTCTGACATCTGTAAATACCCAGCTGTCAGAGAACAATGATAACGCGATGTTCGTTACCATCTGGTTCGGTATACTGACCATCAGCACCGGAGAGCTTATCGCATCCAGCGCAGGGCATGAATACCCCCTTATTACAGACGAGACCGGTCAATATAAGCTGTATGAGGACCCCCATGGTATCCCCTGCGGTGTTATGGATGGCATGGTCTATGAAGATTATACAATGAAGCTAAGACCGGGCGAGCAGCTATTCTTATATACTGACGGCGTAGCGGAAGCTAACGACCCGAATAATGAGCTTTTCGGTATGGAGCGCACGCTGGATGCCTTAAATCTGTATAAGAAGCTCTCCCCGAAGGAGCAGGTGGAAAGTATGCATAAAAAGATCAATGACTTTGCCGGAGACAGTGAACAATTCGACGACATTACCATGCTCTGCCTGCGGTACAACGGTTCTGCTCCAAAATAGAGTTACAACAAAAGCAAAAGGAAACAATGACGATCAATACATATATCAACAGTCTGTCCGGCAGGATAGGCTCAAAACTGCTGCGCTATAAAACTCCGATATTTATTCTGTTTATAATTATCATGCTTGTCTCCACCCTTATTCCCTTAAGCAGGATACCGGGGCTTAAGTCCATCGACCTCAACCCGGATAAATTTTCGTCTCTGGGCGAGGCAGTGCTGGAGCGCGGAAAGTATCCGGATTCCATCACTCTTACAAATCCCGGGGAGCTTCACGGACCATTTATGGATACCCACTCAATAATACTTCCCGCAGGAGACTTTGTATTTACCATCAATTACAGGTCCACCGGGCTCAATCAGGTCAATTTCCAGGCGAATAATGATATCTATCTGGAGGTTCCCCTGCCGCCCGCGGAAACGAGCGTTGATATCCCCGTGCATCTGGACCTCCCTTCCGACAATGCCAAGCTCCGTTTTGTCTATTACGAGGGCGGCTTTGAGCTCCTGGGGGTAAAATGTTCCTCGGATAAGCCCCTGTTCACAGACCCCATTATCCAGGCGGTCTTTCAGATTGTGTTTATCCTGGGCGTGATATATTTCTATCTCAATCGCAAAAAATATTCCCTTACGCTGTATCACGCATTTTTGCTGCTGCTGTTTTCCTTTTTCAGCGTTGTTACGATTCCCTATATTGCCATGGTTGACAACGGGCTTTACGGCTCAGTCGATATCCTGTTTCACCTGTCGCGGGTGGAGGGCGTCCGGGATGCCCTTATTGAGCGCCAGTTCCCCGCGGTAATCTACCCTTACTGGGCAAATGAGTACGGTATTATAGGCATCATCTATCCGAATTTCTTCCTGTATTTTCCCGCAGCCCTAAGGCTTCTTGGGGATTCCCCCGAGGGTATGTATAAGCACATGACCTATATCATTAACTTCCTTATGCTTACATCTGTTTACTGGTCGGCTAAATATGTCTCCAGGTCCAGAAAGGTAGCCCTGGTCGCCGTATTTTTATTCGGCTATTCAGCCTGCCACTTAAACGCCGTAGGGGTGGAAAATTATACCCTTGGCACAGGTATAGCCTATATTTTCTTCTTCCTTTTACTGGCGGGGATATACAGCCTTTTTGCTGATGAAAAGCCTAAATGGGCGCTGCTGGTCATCGGAATGAGCGGAATAATAAACTGTCATATCCTTTCCGCGGTATTTTCATCGCTGCTCATAGCTGTTGTTTGCATAGCCGAGCATAAAAAGCTCTTCGAGGAGGAAAAACGGATCATCCCGCTTTTAAAGGCTGTGGGAGTCTCGCTGCTCATCAACGCGGGAACTATCTACATGTTTCTGGATGGTCTTTTTTCCAACAGCCTGAATACGCAAAATCTGGAATGGGAGGTATTTACAACAGATACTCTCTCGCTCACTGATATGTTTACCACCGCCTTCGGAATATCCGCCATAATATCCTTTACTCTGGTTTTATTGTATCTCCTCTATCCGGACAAAAAGGATGCCGGGTATAGGCTGGTTTTGATCATATTTATTATGAACCTGGTACTCTTCTCCTTTGCAACGAGGATCTATCCCTGGGAAAAAATGGTGGAGATGCCGATAATTACCGACATTATTCATTATGTGCAGTATCCGCAGCGGTTTAATTATATCATCACCCCCACAATGTCCCTGTGCGTTGCCTTTGCACTGTTTCACGGCAGGAAATTTGCCGCCCACCATATAAGGATCTCGATGGTCATCTTTATGTTTGCACTGCTGGCTTTTCATAAATACTACGATAGCATTGAGATTTATAACAGCCCGGTTAAGATGCCCCTGACTATTACGGATGAGATACTGGGCGAGGTCTATGCAACTCCGGCGCATGCGGACTATCTTCCAAAGGGGGTCACTGAGGAATGGTATTCCTCTCCTTTTCCCACGCTGTCCGAGGATTCCAAGGCTGCAATCACCTTCTATACCAAGCACGGAACAAGGTTTCATGCGGATTATGTCTGCCGGGAGGATGGGCAGTATATAGATGTGCCTACCTTTTACTACAAGGGCTACCACTGCGTAGACACCCGGGGCGAAGAACTGCCGATCAAGATAAGCGAACAGGGGAAGATCCGCGTTCCTCTTAACGCCTCCTCTTCCCCTGAAAGTATCGATGTCTATTATGAAGCTCCTGTCGCCTACAGGCTCTTATGTATCTTCTCTTTGATCTGCGCCCTTGTCTTTGGCGTGTGGAGCGTCAAGAAAAGACTGATTAATTCAGTCTCTCCTTAGCAGCCTCCGGCGGGATGCACAGAAATTCGCACTTAGCCCAGCTTCTCGGCAAAGGCAGTCATGGCCTCCGAGATCTTTATCTGCTGGGGGCAGACCTGCTCGCAGCTGCGGCAATGCAGACAGGCTGAGGGCTTTTTATCATCCGGCAGGGCTGAAAGCGCCATGGGCGCGATAAACGCCATATCGCTGTGCTCCAGGGTTATCATGTGCTCATTATATAGAGAGAGCAGGTGCGGGATATCCAGACCCTGCGGGCAGTGGCTTACGCAGTAGTGGCAGGCTGTGCAGGGAACCTGCTTGCGCCCCTGCATCTCGTCAGCGATGTCCAATATAGCCTTCATCTCCTTGTCGCTTAAGGGCTTTTCTGTTTCATAGGTCTTTAAGTTGTCTGCCAGCTGCTTATCGTCGGACATTCCGGAAAGCACCATCGTAACGCCCTTGATGGATTGCAGGAATCTAAAAGCCCAAGCGGGAATATCCTCGTCGGGACGCAGGCTTTTAAGTATTTCCTCGTACTTCGCGTCAAGATGCGCAAGCCGCCCTCCGCGAAGGGGCTCCATTACCCAGACCGGAATGTTCATGCTGTTTAAAAGCTCCACCTTTTCCTTAGCCTCCTGGAAGCTCCAGTCGAAATAGTTGAGCTGTATCTGGCAAAATTCCATTGACTTGCCGTAGGCGTCGAGAAAACGCTTCAGAACCTCCATTTCTCCGTGGCAGGAAAAGCCGAGATGCTTTATGCGCCCGTTCTTTTTCTGCTCGATGAGGTAATCAAAGATACCGTACTGCGGGTCGAGGTACTGGTTTATATTCATCTCGCAGACATTATGGAAAAGATAAAAATCGAAATACTCCACCCTCGTCTTTTCCAACTGCTTCTCGAAGATCTCCTTTACCTTAGGCATATTTGAAAGGTCGTAGCCCGGGAACTTGGTGGCAAGATAAAACTTATCTCTGGGATACTTAGACAGCGCCTTACCCACAACGAGCTCCGAATTGCCGTTGTGATAGCCCCAGGCGGTATCGAAATAGTTGATGCCCTTCGCAAAGGCCTCGTCTATCATTTTCTCAGCCGCAGCCTCGTCAATCGTTCCTTCGTCTCCGCCGACAACCGGAAGACGCATCGCGCCAAAGCCCAGCCCCGACAGCTTCAGATCCTGAAATTCTCTGTAAACCATAGCTTCTCCTTTTCTTAGTTAAATTTTCAATTCGTGTTACTATATTCCCTTTCCCGTTCCGGTGGATGACACAGCCGTCTCTTAAAGTTCTCCATATTTCTCCTTGTACTTTCTGAGTTCTGCCTCCGCAGCATCGGCTCTTTTGCGTTCTCTTTCAGTGTTTGTACGCTCTTCGGCACGACCTTCGGCACGACCTTCCGCACGACCTTCCGCACGACCCTCTTCCAGGCCTTTTGCTCTGGCTTCTTCCTGAAGACCCTTTTTATATTCCTTTTCGTCAAAAGTTGTAAGCATTTCAAGCATCACAGCAGCCCTCTCTTCCGACAGAACATCCTTAAGGATATTCTTCTCCATACATTCCTCAACTGTTTCATCTACAGCTTCTTCAATAGACATCCTCCTGCTTCGATTTCTGACCCTGTCTACGAAAAAACTGTATCCATTTAGCGGTTCACAAGCTTCCAGCAGCTCTTTGTTCTTCCCGAGATTTATATTATATACAGTAGCAGTAAATTCAAATTCATTATCATTTCTGGGATGAATGAACGCATCCGAAAGCCTTAACTTTGTCTCCTCCGGATAATCCTCTGTTCCGTTGTAAAACACAATATACTGCGGGGTCGGAATCTTTACCAATGTCTGGTTATATATTCTTGCCTTCTGTCTTTTCAACAGCTTGCTGTACAGCTCTCCCAAATACATAAATCCCCTTACTGGCATATTGGGATTAATAGTGCTCTGATGCTCATAAACAGCTATCGTCCCACACAGAAGATATGCGACATCATTTTTCATCTTTAAATAAATCGCATCTGACAAAGTGATGATCTCAAGATCATTAATATTTTTATAATCGCTCCTGTTTATCGCATTGTATAATTCAAGAGCATACCTTTTTTACTTTTCCTTGCCAAATATCGTACAGAAAAGT
>JAGBNT010000027.1 GCA_017634255.1 Lachnospiraceae bacterium | reverse complement strand
ATCCTTGGGGGAATTTACCAGTATCCTCTCCTCATTTTCATTGGGCTTTTCCACCCCTCCGTTAAAGAAAAAGGTAACATGGGCGTACTTCTCGGTCTCAGCTATACGAACCTGCTTCATCCCGTTATCCGCTATCCACTCTCCGAAGGTATTTTTTATCTCTACCTTCTTAAATGCAACGTCCTTATTCTTTATAAGGGGATCATAATCCGTAAAGCAAATATAGGTAGTCTTTACACGATCTCCCCTGTCGAACTTGTCAAACTCATCATCGCAGAAAACGTGGGTGATCTCACGCGCCCTGTCGGGACGGAAGTTAAAGAAGATTATGCTGTCTCCGTCCTTGATGGTCGCAACCGGCTCACCGTTTTTCTTAACCACAAACGGAACTACAAATTCATCCGAAACCCCCTTGTCGTAGGAAGCCTGGATGCCGCCCGTAGCGGACACAGCCTCTTCGCCCTCACCGCGTGTAAGCGCTCTGTAAGCCTTCTCCACCCTGTCGTAATTATTATCCCTGTCCATGGCGTAATACCTTCCGGAAACAGTGGCAACCTCTCCAACGCCGATTTCCTTTGCCTTAGCTTCGAGCTCGGCTACAAAATCCTTTCCGGATTCGGGCGGTGTATCACGTCCGTCCAGGAAGCAGTGCAGGTAAACATTCTTTAGCCCCTCTCTCTTTGCCAGCTCCAGAAGTCCGTAAATATGAGTATTGTGGCTGTGTACCCCACCGTCGGAAACAAGACCGTACAGGTGAAGAGAGCTGTTATTTTTCTTAACGTTCTCGACCGCCGACAGAAGGGCTTCGTTTTTAAAGAAATCTCCGTCCTCTATTTCCTTGGTTATCCTCGTGAGCTCCTGGTACACTATCCTGCCTGCGCCCATATTTAAGTGACCGACCTCGGAATTACCCATCTGCCCGTCAGGCAGTCCTACGGCAAGTCCGCTTGCATACCCCTTTACAAAGGGATACTCCTTTACAAGCTTGTCGATAACCGGTGTGTCAGCCTCATATACTGCATTGTCCTTGTGGTTTTCACTCAGACCAAACCCGTCCATGATAAGTAATACTGCTGGTTTTTTTGCCATTTTTAATCTCCTTTCAGCTCATGCCTTCTTTTCATGATATTCTTTTTCAGTATTTACATTCCAGATATTTGTCTTGTCCTTTCTCCCGGACAGGATGTTGTCCACGGTAAGGAAGGAAGTCATCATCGAATGATCGATATTATTATATCGGTGCTGCCCGTTTCTGCCCACACAATAGAGGTTATCAAATTCATTGAGATAATTGATGACCTCATCTATTCTATCATACGTGTCAAAATATGCCGGATAAGCCTTTTTAACCCTCTCCACATGTGAATCCAAAACCTCTGCGGGAGAATTGATCAGACCCATTTTTACTATCTCCTTGATCGCGAAGCGGGTAAACTGCTCATCGCTTAAGCTCCATAGCTTATCCCCCTCGTTTGCGAAATACTCAAGCCCGACCCACATCGTATGTTTGAGATCCTTTACAAGGTAGGGTGACCAGTTGTTGAATATCTGCATCCTTCCGAGCTTAACCCTTCTGTCATGCACGTATATCCAGTTATCCGGCACTATATTTGAAATGGTACGCACATTGGTCTTATTCTTAAGATTGAGCTTTTTGACCAGAACACCCAGGGTCATATAGTCCCTGTAAGGAAGCCCCTCGGCTATCTCAGCGACGGCACGAGGAACGTCATTCATTCCCCCGACAAGATCCTTTATCGGCATTGAAGAGATGAATATATCCCCCTGCGCAGTCTTCTCCACTCCGTTCTCTACATATTTAAGGCTTTTAAAAGTACTTTTTCCGTCGGTTTCAAAACCGGTAACCCTTGCGCCCCTTATTATCTTTCCGCCCAGCTTTTCTATCTCTTCCGCCGTAACATCCCAGAGCTCTCCGGGTCCCAGCTTGGGATATGAAAATTCCTCTATGAGCGAGGTCTCGACATGGCGGTTCTTCTTATTAGGAAGCATCTTGGAAAAAACATCCTTGATAATGGCGATTATTGAAAGTCCCTTAACCCTCTGGGCTCCCCAGGAAGGATCTATATCCCTCGGATGCCTTCCCCATAAATTTTCCGTATAGTTTTCAAAGAACATGGAATAGAGCTTCTTTCCAAAGCGGTTTATATAAAAATCCTCAAGCGACTTCTCCTCCCGCTTGTGTATCATGCTCGCAAGATAGGAAAACCCCACCTCCATGGTGTTTTTTAGCCCCATGTTTGCGAAGGTTTCAGGCTTTATTTTTATAGGATAATCATAAAACTTCTTTTCGAAAAGTATCCTGGAAATACGGCTGCGGCTCAGCATTACCCTGTCTTCCTTTTCGGGATCGGGTCCGCCCTTCTTTAAAGCCACCTTCTTGCCCAAAACAATATCGTCATAGGCAGGCCGTCCCTGCATGGGAAGCATCTTCTCCCACCATTCGTTGACCCTTTCCACCTTGGAGAAAAATCTGTGACCTCCCATATCCATACGGTTTCCCTTATATTCTACCGTTTTGGATATCCCTCCCATACTCTCGCTTTCCTCGAATACGGTAACCTCAATATCATTGCCTCTTTTTAAAAGTTCATATGCAGCTGTAAGACCCGCCGGTCCAGCCCCTATGATCAAAGCTCGTTTCATTGCAATCTCCTGTTTATTAGTACTTTCGTCTATTGCTTAATTCTTCGTAGATATTTGAGTAGGAAGCATATCTTTCCATACTGATCTCTTTACTTTCAAGCGCCGAGCGCACGGCACATTTAGGCTCGTGCGTATGTGAGCAGCCACTGAAAAAACATCCTCCGCGCCTCGCCGCTATCTCGGGATAATAGTCCTGCAGGTCGAGTGCATCTATATCGGGTATATCCAGGGAGGAAAATCCCGGTGTATCTATTATGAAGGTATCCTCATTCAATTCTATAAGCTCAGCATCCGTGCTGGTCTGCTTGCCCCGCTTGAGCTTTCTGCTGACCTCCCCCGTCTGCCTGCGCCGGGAATTGGTAAGCATATTTATGATCGTGGATTTTCCGACTCCGGAAGGTCCTGATAGTACGGTTACCTTTCCCTTAAGGCACCCTCTAAGCTCATCCTCTCCCTCCAGCGTTTTTGCGGATATAAAAAGAAGCTCGCTGCCAGAAATCGAATATATCTCCGAAAAGAGCCTGCGCTTTTCCTCCCCGGCTAAGTCTGTCTTATTCATACAGATGATAACCGGTATGCCCTCGTACCTTTCCCTTATAAGAAACCTGTCCAGCAGACCGGGAAGGGGCTCCGGAGAAGCAAGGGCAAAAATGACCATCGCCTGATCAACATTCGCTGCAGCCGGTCGGATAAGAAAGTTTCGCCTGTCATAGATATTGACGATGCTTCCCTCCATATCCCCGGCGTCGGTGATCTCTCTATCCACAACATCTCCGACAAGGGGTTTCTTCAAGTTCTTTCTGAATATGCCCCTTGCCCTGCACTCGTAAATTTCCCGCGTCTCATCGGTCTTAACATAGTAAAAACCGCCTATTCCCCTGACTATCCTTCCTCTCATCAGCCCTATAACTGTGTAAAGGTCAGTGCCTGGGTCGTTGTCTGCTGGGTCTGGGAACCCTGTGTAAAGGTTCCATCGTCATTTTCCTGTCCCGCAGTGGACTGGGTATAAGTCACGGTCAAAAGACCAGTGGGCTCTGTAGCATTATTTATCGCAATAGCCACAGGAAAGCTCGTGGTTGTAGACTGGTACAAAATAGAGTTTCCGCCTGTAACCAGAAGTGTCGCCGCCGTTCCCTCCACATATCCGGGAGGCGCAGCTATATTAAAGGTCCCGCCGTATGCAAGAGCTGCCGGACCCAGACTTAAGACAAAATCCACGCTGGAGCCGTCCTCAACCGTTGTGCCCGCTTCGGGTGACTGGGAAATAACGAGACCGGCTGCAACCGTATCGGAATTTTCCTCGGTTACCGAAGTGAATGAAAGCCCGGCAGCCGTAAGAGCAGTCTTTGCCGCCTGCTCGTTCATACCCTTTATGTCCGGCACAGTCCTGACTTCTCCGCTGCCGGAGCCCTTACCGCTGCTTATGACTACTATTACCGTGCTTCCGGCCTCAGCCGAGCTGCCTGCCGTCGGGTTCTGGGAGATAACGTTCCCTGCTTCCACGCTGTCGCTTTCAGAATTTGTTATATCTATTACAAAGCCGGCATTTTCCAGAGTCACCTTTGCCTCTGCCTGGCTGAGTCCTGTAACATCCGGAACCGAACTGCCGCTGTCTCCGCTGCTGATAAGCAGGATTACAGTTGTACCCTCCTCCAGCTCATCCCCCGTCTTCAGATCATTTCCGTCCACGTCAGTTACGCTGACAACATTACCCTTGGCGACCTCCGCCGAGGGAACTGTAGTGGAGGTTACTGTAAGACCCATATTTTCAAGCTCACGCTTTGCAGTATCAAAGGAAAGACCCTTGACCTCGGGAAGCTCAACACTCACCTCCTCATCGGAAACCTCGGTATCGGTATCCGACGAAGCGGAAAGCCCCTTTATCCTGCCTACGAGAACTACGATTATCACTACTATGATGATCGCTGCGACTATACCGAGGATGGTCATAAGCTTCTCAAGCCCGGGCTCCATATCCTCATCATCGTATCCATCATATTCATCAAAATCCTGTTCAGCCCTGGAGTTCCTGCCGCCTCTCGCTGAAGGGCGGTATTCATCCTCTCTACTGCGTCTGGATTTGGATTTTTTAGAAGACTTAGGGCTATCCTTAGGCTTCGACTTCTTGGAAGCGCCGCTCTTATTTGAACCT
The DNA here is from genome assembly GCA_017634255.1 of Lachnospiraceae bacterium. The sequence continues at coordinate 20,436 of JAGBNT010000027.1, read as the reverse complement.
GTCCTGGACTTTCTTGAACGCGCCTCCCTTTCCTCTTTATCGGAAACTCTTGCCTTGTCCTTCCGGGCTTTTTTCATCACCGCATTTCTTTCGCGTTCAAGCCTTGCGTAATATTCCTCATCGCTCTCCTCAGAATAATCCTCTTCGGGATAGCGGTAATCTCCCTCCTGATAGTCCTCTTCAGGATACATGTCATCATAGGGCTCCTTAGCATACCGATCATCGACATACCGGTCATCAGCATATGTCCGATCATCCTCGGGATAATCGGGCTCTGCGTCCCCGTAGTAGCCCCCATCCGTATTCATCCGGGACCTGTCTTTTTGTTTACCCGCATTGGAACTAAAGGCATTAAGCTCCCCGGCGTCCAGATCGATCATTCCGGTCTGCTGCCTGATGGAGGTCATATCGTCATCGGTTATCATCTTGGTGGCGCCCTGAAGCCCGCCCATGGGTATCATCTGGACAAAGTCCTCATCCGGCTTGACCAGCGCCCTCTTTAGATCAGCTACGAGCTCCGACATATTATAATATCTTCTGTCGGGATTTTTTTCGCAGCATTTATATATGATGTGTTCCACACTGATCGGTATATCATCCACATATTCCCTGGGGCTTGGCATATCCTCCTGAATATGCTTTATCGCGAGAGAAACCGCCGTATCCCCGTCGAAGGGCACACGGCCTGTAACCATTTCAAAAAGCACTATACCCAGTGAATATATATCGCTCTTTTCGTCCGAATAACCGCCTCTTGCCTGCTCAGGCGAGGTATAATGAACCGAGCCCATCACATTAGAGGTTATGGTATCGCTGGAAGCCGCCCTTGCAATGCCGAAATCGGTAACCTTTACCTTTCCGTCCTTGGATATGATTATATTCTGCGGCTTTATGTCCCTGTGGATTATATGATTGTTGTGGGCGGATTCTATGCCCATTGAAACCTGTATGGCTATGCTGACGGCCTCTCGGAAGGTGAGGCGCAGCTTCTTTTCTATATAGTGCTTTAAGGTAATGCCCTCAACCAGCTCCATTACGATATAGTAAAGTCCTCCGTCCTCTCCGACGTCGTATACATTTACTATATTGGGATGCATAAGTCCCGCAGCCGACTGTGCCTCAGCCCTGAATTTGGAAACAAAGCTGGTGTTCTCAGCATATTCGGCTTTCAAGATCTTTACTGCCACGTTGCGGTTAAGCTTCGTATCTATTGCCTTAAATACGTCGCTCATTCCGCCGGAGCCTATCCTGCTTAAGATCTCATATCTATTTGAAAGTATCATTGTTTCGGACATAAATAAATAAATTCCCCCGGATCAAACGGATCATAGGTTATAGTAAAGCCCTAGCATAACGGAGCCTATGCAAAAGGATCGACAAGTATAACTGCTATATTGTCCTTTCCTCCACATTCGTTAGCCTTATCGACAAGAGCATTTACCGTAGCTTCAATACTCCTGTCCTCATCCAGCACTTCATTTATACCTGCTTCGGATACCATATTTGAAAGCCCATCCGTACACATAAAAAATCTGTCCCCGCTCTTAAGCTTCATATCAAAGAAATCCACTTTAAGATTCCTGACAGCTCCCACAGCCCGGGTGATTATATTCTTGTCGGGATGCAGCCTTGCGGCCTCTTTATCCAGCTTTCCGGCACGCACCATCTCCTCTACCAGAGAATGGTCGCGGGTGATCTGCGTCAGACCTTCGCTGACGAGGTAAAGCCTGCTGTCACCCACATTTGCCACATAGAGATAGCCGTCCTCCATCACCGTGGCGGCAACAAAGGTCGTTCCCATTCCATCCTTGTCAGGATGCGAGGACGCATCCTCCAGAAGCTTCTCATTTGCCTTCTCTATGGCTGAACGGATGAGCTTTATGGGATTTTTCTCATCAGACGACCTGATCTCTTCCACGACAAAATTGGTCGCAAAGCTGGAGGCATAGTCTCCCGCATTATGACCGCCCATTCCGTCCGCAACGATAAAGAGGTTGGGAAGATTTCCCACGCCCTCTTCCGAGCAAAACACGTAATCCTGATTTACTTGTCTTTTGACCCCCACGTCAGTACGTGAAAATGCTTTCAAAATAAATCACCTGTAAGCAACACAAAATCAAGGCATGAAACCTGCCACGCCCTGTCGTTTAGCCTGACCTTATCTATATGCTTCCAAAGACCTGACATAAATTTCCCTAAATACTACCATTTATTTTAAAATCTAGCAAGGTTTCAAAGCTTTTTACCTACGAGCCTTTGCCCTTAGCTGACCGCAGGCTCCGTCTATATCCCGTCCCATCTCCCTTCTGACGGTCACATTCAGCGCATGTTTTTCGAGCTTCGAACGAAAAGCCTTAATTCGGCTTTCCCCCGGCTCCTTAAAGCCCTTACCCATAACCGGGTTGACCGGTATAAGATTTATCACGCAGTTAATCCCGTCAAGGAGCCCCTTTAAAGCCAGGACATCGTCATCGGTATTGTTAAAGCCGTCTATCAGGGCATATTCAAAGGTAAGCTGTCTCCCGGTCTTTTCAAAGTATACCCTGCACGAATCAATAAGCTCTTTTAATGCGAACCTTTTCGCCACCGGTATAATGCTCCTTCTTTTTTCATCCGTAGCCGCGTGAAGGGATATCGCGAGATTTATGCTAAGCCTCTCTTCGGCAAGCTCATATATCCTGGGAACTATACCGCAGGTTGAAACAGTTATATTTCTCATGCTGATGCCCTGTCCGCCGCTGTCCGTAAGGAGCTTTATGAACCTTAGGAGCTCATCAAAATTTTCCAGAGGCTCCCCGCTTCCCATTACTACGACCCGTGAGACCTTCTCGTCTAAAAGCCTTTGTATCTCATAAATCTGAGACAGCATTTCACCTGCGCTAAGATTCCTCGACAGACCTCCTATGGTGGAGGCGCAAAAGGCACAACCCATATTGCAGCCCACCTGGGATGAAATACACACGCTGTTCCAGCTTCGGTATTTCATAAAAACACTCTCTATCCTGTCGCCGTCCGAAAGCTCGAAAAGAAACTTTTTCGTTCCGTCCAGTCTGGATTCCTGCCTTTTTACCTCTCTCGGGCAAAAGCAGTCGAAATCGTTTTCAAGCGCCTCCCTGAGCGCTTTCGGAACATTGTTCATCTCCTCTGTTTTTCCTGCGGTACGCTTATGCAGCCACTCAAATATCTGCTTTGCCCTGTATGGCTTTTCGCCCTTTGAGACAACCCACTCCGATATTTCTTCCAAAAGCAGGCTTCTTAAATTTCTTCCCTCTCTCATTTCTCCCTTGTAAAAACGGCATAATAAAAGCCGTCCGAATCCTCTGCCCCCGGCAAAAATAATCTTTCATCCACAAGCTTAAACCCAAGGCTCTCTATATATTCCCTTTGCATATAGGTCTCCTCCCTCGTAACGGTACAGACGGAAAAAATCAGCCGCCCTCCGATATGAACGTAGCGGCAGGAGGCGTCCAGCATAGCCCTTTGAAGCTTTGCAAGAGCTTCTATATCTTCTTTTTTGAGCCTGTATTTTATCTCGTTCTTTCTGCCTATTACCCCCAGTCCTGAACAGGGGAGGTCGGCTATCATAACGTCGTATTTATCCCGGCTCTCCTCATCGTACAAAGCCGCATCGGAAAGCTTAACTAAAACGTTTTCGAGCCCGAGCCTGTCCACATTTTCCCTTATCAGTTCGAGCTTCTTATCGGATATATCCCTTGCCTCGACCGTACCGTACCCTCTAAGCCTCTCCGCAGCGTGAGTGCTTTTTCCTCCGGGAGCCGCACACAGATCCAAAACCTTAAGACCCTTCTTCGGTTCTATTAGTCTTCCGACACTCATGGAGCTTATATCCTGAACAGTAAAGAGCCCCAAAGAAAATTCCGGTATTCTCTTTAAGCTATCTATCCCCTCTATTTCAAGCGCTTCTTCAAAACCCGGAACCTCTCTTACAGTAATCCCCGCTTTTTCCAGTCTTTCGGCAAGGCTTTCTGCGTCCGTCTTTACCCTATTGACCCGTATATAGAGCTTTTTTGCTCCGATAAAGGAGCGCAATAGCTTTTCGGTCGCTTCCCTCCCGTGGTCACGTAAAAACAATTCGCACAGCCATTCAGGGCAGGAATATCTTATGGACAGGTCCTTTATGGCTTCTATATCCGTCCTCTCCCTGTCAGCGTTTCTTAAAACAGCATTTATATAGCCGCTCAGAGCTCCGAGATGCTTTATTCTCGCCAGCTTTACGGCTTCATTTATCGCCGCATGCGGCGGAACGTGATCCATAAAATAAAGCTGGTACATTCCGAGCCTCAATATCACGCGGACTACCGGCTTTAATTTATTCACTTTTATTTTAGAATGATTGTCGATAAGATGATCCAGCAGAATTTTATTTTCGATGCAGCCCTCAGTCAGTCTTTTAATAAAGCTCCTGCTTTCCCTGCCAAGATAGGCGTAATTCTCAAGGACTTCGGTAATCATTGCATCGCAGCTGCCTCCCTCCTTTTCCCACTTTAAAAGGACTTCCAGTGAGATGAGGCGGAGGTTTTCGGACACGCTGCCGGTGCCTTTGCCATTATGCCTAGTCACGGCGGTTTCTGCCTCCGCCGAAGAGTATAACCAGCCTTAAGAGTGAAAGTATGGAAGCCGCCGCGGATGCCACATAAGTCAGTGCCGCAGCTGTAAGGACTTTTTTTGCCCCGTAGTATTCATTCTCGTCCAAAAGGGAATTTTCCTTAATTGCTGCCAATGCCCTCCTGGAAGCGTCAAATTCTACGGGGAGCGTCACGAGCTGAAACAAAACAGAAAGTGCGAAGCACCAGATCCCGATGGTCACAAGCTTATCCCCGAAAGTGCCGCTGGAAAGAAACAAGCCCACCAGAATTATGGGAATACCTATCCTGGAGCCGATATTCGCTGCGGGCACCAGCGCCGAGCGTATGGCAAGAGGAAAATAGTTTTCGCTGTGCTGCATGGCATGACCACATTCATGAGCTGCCACGCTCACCGCGGCAATAGAGGTGCTGGCATAAATGGGCTCGGAAAGATTGACTGACTGCTGCCTTGGATTATAGTTATCCGTCAGCGACCCTCTGACGCGGTTTATGCCGACTCCGTAAATACCCGCGTACCTTAACAGTGTATCCGCCGTCTGGGCTCCTGTTATCTCTCGTGAGCCCCGCACCGCAGAATACCTGCTGAATACTGAATTTATATGTGCACTGGCTCCGATGGAAAGCAGCGCCCCTATGAGTACTAATACATATGTCCAGTCAAAATAGCCGTAATAACCGGGGTAACCCATTCCGTAAAACATCAGATGAACACATCCCCTTCCTTTAATCTAAACCCGAGCAGAAAATCATGTACGCTCATTCTCTTCTTACCCTCCAGCTGCACCTCGGATATAACAAGCTCCGCATCCGAGCACTGAATGGCAAAGTCTGAAGCCCCAAGCCGTGTAACTGTTCCGGGAGCGCTAAATCTCCCCTCACGGCCCACCCTGCTCTTCCAGATTTTAATAAGCTTACCGTTAACAGACGAAAAAGCACTCGGCCAAGGATTTAGCGCCCGCACCAGCCTCTCACATCTAGCCGCGGTACAGCCGGTAAAATCCAGCCTGCCGTATTCCTTTTTAATAAGACCTGCATAGGAAGCTCCCTCTTCACTTTGAGGTGTGGCGACTAGCCTGCCTGCCTCCGCCTCCCTTAGCGCCCTTACGGCAGCCTCTGCTCCGAGATTGCTGAGCTTTTCAAAAAGACTGCCTCCAGTCTCGTCGTCTGCAATATCTATCTTCTCCTGAAACAGGATATCTCCTGTATCCAGTCCTTCATTCATCTGCATAACAGTAACGCCAGTTACTTTATCTCCCTCTATAATAGCCTGCTGTATAGGAGAAGCCCCGCGAAATCTGGGCAAAAGGGAAGCATGCATATTTATGCATCCATATTCGGGTATCTCTAAGAGCTCCTTCGGGAGTATCTGTCCAAAGGCGGCTACCACGATAATATCCGGCTTAATCTCCCTTATTTTCTGCACCGCCTCCGGCTCCCGTATCCTTTCGGGCTGAAATACCGGAATTGAATATTTTAAAGCCGTCTCCTTTACATCTGACATCGCAACGCTCTTTCCCCTGCCCTTTACCCTGTCGGGCTGGGTCACAACCAGAGCTATGTCCGTATTTTCCTCTGCGAGCTTCTCCAGGATCCTGGCTGCGAAATCTGGAGTTCCCATAAATATAACATGCATTATTTATTATCTTCCTCGTTCTTAATATCCATAAGCTCACCCTCTACCTTATCCACATATATCTCGCCCTCAAGATGGTCCACCTCGTGGCACACAGCCCTTGCAAACAGCTCTGTACCCTCTCTTTCCTGAGGCTGCATATTCTCGTCAAGATAAACTACCTTTACGTAGTTAGGTCTGGTAACCACACCGGTTTTTCCCGGAACCGACAGGCATCCCTCATTTCCTGTCTGTTCTCCGCTCTTTTCCACTATCTTAGGATTTATCAGTACGACCGGCTCATCCTCGCCCAGGTCTATTACTATTATCCTTTTCAGGACCCCTACCTGGACCGCTGCCAGCCCCACGCCGTCAGCATCATATAAAGTATCGAACATATCATCTATAAGCTCCCTTACCTTCGGCGTCATCTGCGTTACCTCCTTGCTCTTCTTTGCAAGGATCTCATCTCCAATAACTCTTATCTTCCTTAGTGCCATCTTTCTTCCCCTTAGTTATTCTATAAGCAATATATTCCGGTTCCCTTAAGCCTTCTTACAGCGGATCGAAATCAAACTGCACCCTGGAGCGCGAATCCGCGCTCAGCATCCGTTCCTCTTCGATCCTGTCCTTTATACGGGTCAGGACCCCGTAGTCTTCACTTTTTATATAGACAGCGAACCGGTATATATCATTGAGCTTTGCGATCGTATCCTCTGAAGGTCCTACAGTCTGAGCCTCACTGTCCTGTCTGGCAAGGTTGGCAATATCACTTGCTATTTTATTGCAGTATTCCTGATCCGGGCTCTCTGCCAGCACCTTGAGCATATGCGCTGCCGGAGGATATCCCATAAGCTTCCTGTAGGATATCTCCTGCCGATAGAAGCTATTATAATCCTGCTGAGCCGCACTGGCAACCGAATAATTATCCGGAGAATAGGTCTGTATCACCACCTCGCCCCTGCTGGCGTCTCTTCCTGCCCTGCCCGCAGCCTGCGTCAGCAGCGAAAAGGTTCTCTCCGCCGCCCTGTAGTTAAGGGCGTAAAGCGACATATCCGCCGCTAGTATGCCTACCAGGGTGACCCTGGGAAAATCATGACCCTTTACTATCATCTGGGTGCCTATAAGTATATCCGCCTTTTCATCGGCAAAATCCTTTAATATCTTCTCGTAATCATTCTTTTTTGCCGTAGTGTCCGCGTCCATCCTCAATATCCCCGCCCCCGGATATTTAAGCTTAAGCTCAGCCTCTATACGCTGTGTACCGGCTTTCATGCCTCCAACATACTTTGAATGGCACTTGGGACAGGTTTTAGTAACATGTGTTTCATATCCGCAATAATGGCATTTAAGCATGCCGCTCCTGTGATAGCTAAGGGACACGTCGCAGTGGGGGCACTTAAACACATATCCGCATGCCCTGCAGCTTACAAAGCCGGCATAGCCCCTGCGGTTTATAAACAGCATTATCTGTTCATGTCTGGACAGGGCTCTCTCCATAAGCTGCGACAGCTTATTGGAAAACATTGTCCTGTTCCCGCTTAAGAGCTCCTGCCTCATATCCACTGTATGAACCTTAGGAAGCGAGGCTCCCTTTGCCCTTTCACTAAGCTCCCACAGGCTGTATTCTCCGCGCTGTGCACGAAAATAGGCGTCCACAGAGGGGGTCGCAGAGCCCAGCACAACGGAGGCTCCCGTAAGACGCGCCCTCTCGATAGCCGTTTCCCGGGAATGGTAGCGCGGCATATTTTCCGCCTTATAGCTGCTCTCGTGTTCTTCATCGATAATTATTATCCCTATATTCGAAAAAGGGGTAAAAAGGGCTGAACGAGGCCCTATCATAATATCTATCAGACCCTTTGCAGCCCTCTCCCACTGGTCGTAGCGCTCTCCTGCCGAGAGTCTGGAATGCATATAGGAAACCCTGTCACCAAAGCGCTTAACAAAGCGCATTACTGTCTGGAACGTAAGGGATATTTCCGGTATCAGCATTATCGCCTGTTTGCCGGAGGCTATAACATGGGCTATAAGTTCCATATAAACCTCAGTTTTCCCGGAGCCCGTCACCCCATGGAGCAGATAGGTCTTCCTTATCCTATTGTCGTAGTCTGCGATAAATTCCTGCGTCACCCTCTCCTGTTCAGCGTTAAGAGCCACCCTCCTGCCCTCGGCGGCTGCATAGAGATCCGGTTTTCTGTAGCTTTCATCCGAAACAACCCTTACAAGTCCCAGCTTTTCCAAAGCGGTTATAACTGCTGCCGAAGTATGGAGCTTGTCCGTAATGAGCGAGACGTCCGCTCCGTCCTCATCCATAAGGGCAGCCAGGACCCTTGCCCTCGCAACCTGGTGTCTTACCAGCATCTTGGCATGCACTCCGGCAGCCTCACTCTCCGGCACGTTAAGATAAACAGTCCGCCGGACCTTTCGCTTTATGCTCGCCCTTACGGGAAGCACAGTTTTTAATGACTGTATCAGCGTACCGCCGTAGTTTCGCTTCATCCACACCGCTAGCCTTATAAGCTCGTCGTAGGCGCGATTATTCTCGTCCACCACGGCAAGGGAGTCTATATCCTTTATCTTGTCCTCGTTCAGCTTGGGCTTATCCGTTATTTCAACGACATAGCCCTTGATAAGCCTGTCTCCCTTTCCAAAGGGTACACAGCAATAAGCCCCCGGAACTATTTTCTGATCCAGCTCTGGGGGTATCCTGTACTGAAAAGGTTTATCCAGTTTTTCCGATGAAATTTCAATGATTATATCAGCATATTTCATTACAGGCGATATTTATACCTTTTTTAAAATCCGACTCTCATGTCAGTAGAATTTGCATTTATAAGAATTTTATTTTTTTAATTAAATTTTTAAAAAACGCAAATTATTTTATAGCAAAATGATAAAATAATTTCTGAAATTTATCTTGCAATTCTCTATGTTATTCTTGCAAAATAATTTTATTTTTTAGCTAAAATGCGCTAATTTGCGGTGTTATTTTATTTTTGCACCAATATGTAGATATTAAATTATATCAATCAATTCAAAAATTCACACCACTGAATGGTCCCGCAGGCTTGAGTCAGACATTCATCCCCTCTTCCCTGAGGATATCGGCTATCAAAACCCTCTCATCCATAGGATGTTTTACCCCGTGGATTTCCTGATAGTCCTCATGACCTTTTCCCGCCAGGATTATAACATCCCCATCCTTTCCATTCTTTATCGCATACCTTATAGCCTCTTTTCTGTCGGGTATCTCGATATATTTTCCCTTTGTCTTCTCTATTCCCGTAACTATATCTGCGATTATGTCCATGGGTTCCTCATCCCTTGGATTGTCCGATGTTATGATCGTAAAGTCCGCCAGTCTGCCCGAAACCTCTCCCATTTCAAATCGTCTGGCGCGTGAACGGTTTCCGCCGCATCCAAAAAGACAGACTATCCTCTCCGGTCTGTATTCCTTTAGGGAAACAAGCAGGCTCTCAAGAGCCATGGCATTATGAGCATAATCTATAAAGAGCGAAAACCTGTCCGAAACATGTATCCTCTCCATCCGCCCCTTAACATGCGCTTTCAAAAGGGCGTTTCTGATATCTTCATCCTCGACCTTAAAGCAGCTGCAAAGAGCTATCGTGCACAGCGCGTTATAGACGCTGAACTTACCCGGCATCGCTATTTTATACTCTCCCTCAACTCTGCCCTTCGCCCTGAAAGCTACTCCAAGCAGAGCCCCCTCTCTTAAAAGCTCAATATTCCCGGCATAAAGGTCGTTGTCTCTTCCCAGACCGTATTTTATAACTTCGCAGTCTGCGCCTTTAAGCACCTCTCCGGCATGCTCATCGTCTCCGTTTACTATACCTGTTTTACACTGCTTAAAAAGAAGGCTCTTGCAGTGAAGGTACTCCTCAAAATCCTTGTGTTCATTGGGTCCGATATGATCCGGCGAAATATTCGTAAATATACCATAGTCAAAAATGAAGCCCTGGGACCGGTGCATCATCAGCGCCTGCGATGAAACCTCCATTACGACCGTATCCAGACCGGCTTCTACCATCTGTGAAAAATACTTTTGAAGGCTAAAGGATTCCGGCGTGGTGTTGGCATTCGGAAAATGCTCATCTCCGATTATCGTCTCTATTGTGCCTATAAGTCCCACCTTTCTCCCCGCAGCCTCCAATATGGACTTAATAAGGTAGGTGGTGGTGGTCTTCCCCTTAGTTCCTGTAACTCCTATCGTAGTTAGCTTCTCCGCCGGATATCCGAAATAGGCAGCTGATACAAACGCCATTGCATAGCGTGTATCAGAAACCCTTACAACGGTTATATCCGTCTCTTCGGGAACTTCCACTTCCCTTTCAACGAGCACTGCGGCTGCTGACTTTAAAGCAGCCTCCTTCACGGCATCGTGACCGTCAAAATTGCTCCCCTTTATGCAGATAAACAAGCACCCCTCCTCTATCTTTCTGGAGTCGTTTATCACCCTTGTAATATTCTTATCGACCTTTCCCCTGTCGATGGTATATTCTGTTTTCTTCAGCAACTCCTTTAAAGCTATCACTTTTCTCCCCCCTTATATGCTTTTACCAAAAATTTTTTTTATTATAACATAAATCGGGCAGGGAAGATGCAATCGTTCCCTGCCCCTTTATAGTCATTCAATTTCGTGAGCTTTCAGCTCAATCTCTCTTTACAACAGCGGCGCAGCCCATACCTCCGCCTACACACAGGGTCGCAAGTCCCGTCTTTGCATCCCTTCTTTGCATCTCATAAAGAAGAGTTACAAGGATACGGCAGCCCGAGCAGCCAACCGGGTGTCCAAGAGCTATCGCGCCTCCGTTTACGTTAAGTATGGCTGAATCGAATCCAAGGTCATGCTGAACGGCAACAGACTGTGCTGCAAATGCCTCATTAGCCTCAATAAGATCGAAATCTCCGATGCTCATTCCCGTCTTTGCCATAACCTTCTTTGTAGCTGCAACAGGTCCGATACCCATTATGCGGGGCTCTACTCCTGCAAGCTCACCTGCAATCCATGTAGCCATCGGCTTAACTCCCAGCTCCTTTGCCTTCTCCTCGCTCATAACGATGATGGCAGCAGCACCGTCGTTTATACCGGATGAATTGGCAGCAGTCACCATTCCGCCGTCCTTCTTGAAAGCGGGCTTAAGCTTGGCTATGCTCTCCGGCGTAACTCCCTCACGGGGACCCTCATCAGTATCTACTATTACTGTCTCCTTCTTTTTCTTAACCTCTACAGGAACTATCTCTTCCTTAAACTTGCCGTCCTTTATAGCCTTAACAGCCTTCTGCTGGCTCGCAGCGGCAAACTCATCGAGCTGCTCACGTGTAAGATGCCAGTCCTCACAGATATTCTCAGCCGTCATTCCCATATGATAGCCGCCGAAAGCGTCCGTAAGGGCATCCTTTATCATCGTATCGTATAAGGTGTTGTTTCCCATACGATAGCCAAATCTGGCATCCTGCAGGGCAAATGGAGCCCTTGACATGCTCTCCATACCGCCGGCTACTATAATATCCGCGTCTCCCATGGAAATAAGCTTAGCTGCCAGATTTACACAGTGGAGTCCCGAGCCGCACAATACGTTTACAGTAGTTGCCGGTGCTTCAACGGGAATACCTGCATTAACTGCCGCCTGACGGGCAACATTCTGTCCCTGTCCTGCCTGGATAACGCAGCCCATATAAACCTCGTCCACCTGCTCCGGCTTAACTCCCGAGCGCTTCAGCGCCTCCTTGATAACGATAGTTCCAAGCTCAGCTACCGGCACGCTTGACAGTGCACCTCCCATAGTTCCGATCGCGGTTCTGCACGCTCCCGCCAGTACAACCTTTCTTGCCATTTCATTTCCTCCTTAAATTTTTTTATTGCGCCAACCCGCAGGCTAAATATTTCCTTTGCGGATAAATGCGCATACTTTTTAGTGTCTGTTATAGTAAACGACAAAGTTCTTTTTACTTTGGCGTTTACTGCGCCGGATTTTGGCCGCTTTTAGCGGCATATTTCCTTACAAAATCCGTGCGCATCCGCCGGAGGCTTTATAGTGAACGACAAATTATTTTTGTCGTTCACTATAAAAAGCCTACTTTTTCTTTCTGTCTCCGAGCCCGAAGGTCATCTGTGCATAATATCTTAAAAGACAGCTTCGAAGCAGGGTCAGGGCTGCAGTAACCGCGCTCTGTCTTATCCCCATCCTGTCCCCTTTAAAATGATATTCCCTGGAAAATAGATTCCCGTCGATCCAGCAGGCTATATATACGGTTCCCACCGGTTTCTTGTCGGTACCTCCGTCGGGACCTGCGATACCCGTTACCGCCACCGAGCAGTCAGCCTTCGCTTCAAGCGCTGCGCCCTTAGCCATTTCCTTTGCAACATCTTCGCTTACCGCCGTATATTTTAAAAGCGTTCCCTTTTTCACTCCCAGATATCTGCGCTTAGCCTTATTGGAATAGGTGATAAAGCCTTCCTTAAAGACCTCCGAAGCTCCTGCCACATTTATGAGTCTTGCAGATACAAGACCCCCGGTGCAGCTTTCAGCCGTAGTCACCGTAAGGGAGTTCTCCTTTAACAGCTCCACAACAACCTCTTCCAGAGTGCGGTCCGGCTGCATGGAATATATCTTCTCACCGAAGATATTCTTAAGCTCCTTTATTACGGGCTTTGCGACCTTCTTTGCGGAAAGCTCGCCCTCTGACTGGGATTCTATGATAACCGTGACCTCGGGTCCCACTGCTTCATCATATATGAGCTCAAGCTTAGGGTTTGTTCCGTCGATAAAACCTAAGCACTTTTCCCTGACCTCTTCCTCATCCACACCGCACAGCTTTAAAACCGCGCTGTAATCCTCGCTGATACTGTTATATACTTCCATCGCTTCTCCTGTCCTACTTGTTTTCTTTTAAGACTTCCTTGTTTTTCACTATGTAATCAATGAGCGAATAAACCGTAAGTATAACTGCAATATATTTTATTATGACCGTAAGCACCGGTATAGGAGCTATGTTTATATCTGCTATGATCAGGATTATCATTATCATCTGAAAGGTGGTCTTGAACTTTCCCCAGTAGCTAGCCGCTATAACAACCCCGTTGTCGCTCGCCACAAGCCTGAAGCCGCTTATAATGAAATCTCTTACAACTATGAGTATCGTGATCCATGCCTCTAGCCTTCCAAGGGAGGAAAGGCATATGAGAGCCGAGCAGACCAGCATCTTATCCGCTAGGGGATCCATAAATTTTCCGAAATTGGTTACGAGATTATATTTTCTAGCGATCTTTCCGTCCAGAAGATCAGTCAGTGAAGCGATGATAAAGATTGCCAGCGCCACCCACTTTGAGTTGACCCCAAAGGGCTGTGCAAGCATTACCGCAATGAACACCGGAACCAGAATGACCCTCAATATTGTAAGTTTATTAGGCAGATTCATTTTTATTACTCCTTCCTCTTTTTTGAGTTACCACTATCATAACAATAAAGATCACAAAGCCTGCGCAGCTTGCCGCCGCTCCCTCCGCCAGATAGGGTGTATGATACCTTAAGGTTATATCATGCTCTCCCTGTCCGACATCAATTGCCGAATACATATAATTTGCCCGGTACAGGGGAGTTTGTATTCCGTCCACATACGCATCCCACCCTTTGGAATAGGGAATTGAAAAGTAGAGAAGCTTAGGAGTGTCGAACGCGACCCTTCCGCTTACCTCATCCACTCCGACATACTCGTCCTCAAGCACGTTTTCCTTAAGCTTCGCGTTTCTTTCGGCATAATCATTTAACGGATGACCGTAGACTAAGATATTATCAATATTGTATATTCCCGGCTGAGCAAATGCAACGGTAACCGTACTGACACCCACATCCCCGTAACCGAAATTTACAAGATATTCATGCTTCCCGCAGTATTTTTTATCATACGGGGAAAGGTATGTGAAGCCCTTCTGTCTCCCATACTCATCCACAAGCGAAAAGGAGGTTTTCCACTCCTTTTCCCTATAGGGCTGGCGAAGGATATCTCTCTTTGCCTGATCGGACTTAAGCTCAAACGCAGTTTTGCTGTATAAATGCGAGGGGTCATACAGAGCATCGTCCCCAAAATATCTTTGATAGTCATTGACGGGCTCAAAATCGAGACCGTCCATTCCTGCCATAACCTCCATGCCCGAGGTGTCCGCTTCAATATTGATTATAAGCTCTGTACCTCCGGAGGTCGTGATATACCTCGACCCATCAATATACATCTTCTCGGGGTCATATTCCAGGGTATAGGGAAGGCTTACGACCCTCGACTCATAGCTAAGCTTCTCCTCCTTTGGCAGCTCCCTGCCTTCAAGATCGAGCACCGCCGCATCCAGCATGATATCCTCCCTTTCCAGAAGGTTAAGCTTTAAGGCATCCTCCAACGGATAATATTTATCATAGGCGAAGCCCAGAGGCAAGAAGTAATCATTTTCATAGACCGCACCTTTTTCGTCCATCTCATCGGTTATCTCTGCTGCCTGCGCTTCAGTAAGCTCATCCAGACCCAGCTCCGCCTTCAGCTCCTCCAGCTTGGCATTTCTTCTAAGCCCCGAATAATCCACCTGTCCTAAGAGTGAATATCCGTAGGGCACACCGGGAATATCCTTTTCGTAGCCGTCCCCATAATACCTTACCGAAGCTATATCCGTAGCGATAGTGCGCTCATCATAGTCAAAAACGGCAACACTGTCATTATTTCTCATCCCGAGGGTCTGCATAAATTCATCCTCGTAAGGGTTTAATGTAGACCAGTAAAAGGAGGTGGAGGAAAGTCCAGTCAGTATTCCCGGATTGATATCTCCTATGTCCACCACCCTGTAAAAGTCATCAAAGCCCTCCTTTAAAGCAATGTCCTTAACGACGTCAGCTGAATCAGCCTCCTTCTTGGTTATGTCATCGACGCTCAAAGGGTGTCTGCCACTCTCAGCCGGCGAAAACATAAAGTACCAGCTAATATAGACAAAGGCAAGGGCGGCGACAGATGCAAATATCCTGTACTTATTTTTAGATATATCTGTATTGCCTTCTCTCCTTATGGTGCAGGCAAAGAGGAAGATAAACGCCTCTGTCATACCCGTCAGGGAGGATTTCGTATCTGCTCCCTCAAGGAGGATCAGGGCAGCAAAATATATACAGCAGATAAAAAACACCTTCCCTGCCTGACCCGGGCTCATTTCAAACATTTTATCCCACATAAGAGTGATGATATAGGCTTCCAGCAAAACCGCAAGGAAGATCCAGCGATCCAGGGAATGGGAAAAGCCGTTAAATACACTTCCAAAAAACGGCAGGAGCAGGAACAGGAAAACTATGCAGGAGCAAAGCTTTACAGTAAGATATTTCTTCTTTTGCATAAATAAAAAGATGAGCGCCGGCAGGATTATACCCACCGTGCCAAAGGATGCAGACGAAACCAGGGTTCCCGGCAGCTCCATATAATACCAGGGGTCGTAGAACATGGGATCAAGAAATTCAAGACCGTTCTTGGGATTTCCAAGGAAGACGTAAAGCTGCGGAAACAGAATGACTCCCGCCATTATCATTCCCAGCAGGGCGGAGCCTGCAAGCTTTAAAAGCATGGCTCCGGCAGTCTTTAAGTCCTTATGATACAGGATGCCCAGCCGGAGAACGCAGTAAATCGCAGCCATTATCCCTATCATATAGAAAAAATAGAAATTACTTAAAGCCGCAAACATCACTCCCAGTATGAGAACCCAGGGGCTCTTGCGCCGCAGCAGCCTTTCGATCCCAAGGATCACCAGCGGAAGATATTCAACTGCGTTAAGGAAAAAGCTGTGTCCGCAAAAATACACCATGGTAAAGGCGGAAAAGGCATAGATGCACCCTCCTGAAACAAGCGCACCTGCAGAGGGCTTTTCCATGGTCTCACGGCAAAGGAATATAAAGAACAGACCTGAAAGATACATGCGGACCACCTGGGCAAGCGCGTAGCCCAGGTACATATATCTTTCAGGAAAGAAAACTCCGATAAGCGCTATCGGATCGCCTATGCAATAGTAATGCAGGGTACCGATAATATCTCCGCCCTCACCCAGTCCGAAATAAAACCGCGGCATGACCAGGCGGTGCTCACGGATAAGAGTAGAGGCTATGTTTCTTAAATATTTAGCGTAATAGGTAAATGCCTTATAATGCTGGGTAAGAGAATCTCCCCCGTCTATAAAGGTGAGCCCTCTAAGATATATCCATGAAAACACCAGCAGTGACAGCACCAGAAAGCAAAGGCTGTACAGCGTTACAGGACTCTTTTCAAGTCTGGCACCTAATTTTTTTAACTTCATTCTTATATCCATTATTATTGATTTTCCTTAAGACACTATCTCTCCTACGAGATCATAGTCATGGGTGCCGGTTACCCTTACCCTTACCATATCTCCCGTTACAAGAGCGCCCCCGGTCTGTCCGTAATCTACGAATATATATCCATCAACATCGGGCGCATCCCTGTATGTCCTGCCAACATATACTCTGTCCTCCGGCAGAGCACCCTCTATCAGCACCTCAAGCTCCCTTCCCACCAGTTTTTCGGCATCCTCGAATACAATTTCCTGCTGGAGCTCCATTATGACATCACGCCTTTCGGCCTTTATCTTATCCGGAAGCTGACCCTCAAAATCGGCTGCGGGCGTCCCCTCTTCCCTGGAATAAGTAAAGCAGCCCAATCTGTCAAAGCGTTTTTCCTCCACGAAGCTTAATAACTGCCTGAAGTCCTCTTCGCTCTCTCCGGGAAAACCCGTTATAAGCGTAGTTCTTATGGCTATGTCGGGTATCTCGCTTCGCAGGGTATTTATCACCTCTTCTAACTGTTCCCTGCTGCATCTCCTTCCCATCCGTCTTAAGACCTCGTTTGAAGCATGCTGGATGGGTATATCCAGATAGTGGCATATCTTTTCTTCGCTCTTTATCGTCTGAATAAGCTCGTCGTCTATCTCCTCCGGGTAGCAATACATTATCCTTATCCACTTAAGACCGTCAATCTCACAGAGCTTATGCAAAAGCTCCGAAAGCTTCTTCTCCCCGTAGAGGTCAACTCCGTAGTTTGAGGTTTCCTGCGCCACTAAAATAAGCTCTTTAACGCCTTGTTCGGCAAGATACCTCGCCTCGTTTAAGAGCTTTATCATGGGAACGCTTTTATAGCTCCCTCTTATATAGGGTATGGCGCAGTAAGTACAGCGCTTATCACACCCCTCTGCTATTTTTAAATACTCAAAATGCCCGGTGGTAGAGATGCTTCGGGCACCCTCATCCGCCGCGGATATTCTTTCAGGAACTTCCATGGAGTTCTCTTTCAGGAACTCCTCAATATGTTCAGCCACCCGGGTAAACTCGGAAACGTTCACCAGTACATCCACCTCGGGCAGCTCCTTTTCAACCTCTTTAGCGTATCTTTCCGCCATGCAGCCTGCCAGAACCAGACATTGCAGATGCCCCTCTGTCTTATATTCCGCCATAGAAAGCAGCTCGTTTATGCTCTCCTCCTTAGCGGAATCTATAAAGCAGCAGGAATTTACAACGATGATATCTGCGACTGAAGGATCGTCGGTAAATTCATAACCGGCTGAGGCGCACTGTGCTATCATCCTCTCGGAATCCACCAGATTCTTATCGCATCCTAAGGACACGAAATGTATTTTCATGCTTCCTCTTCTGAAGCCGCTGTTTCCTGAGCGTTCTCCTCTATGGCTTCTTCCGCCATTGCTTCCAGCACTTCATCATGGTTTAAGATCTTCATTGCCCCGGAATTTAATTCTTCAACTGCCGTTGAAAGAGGCTTTTTGTCATTGATATATACAAGCGGTTCGGAACCGTCAATTATCTGGCGTGCCCTCTTTGCCGTAGCAAGAACTATCGAATACCTGCTGCTTACAATGGGCTCTTCTCCCTCTTCAACTCCTGCATTAACGACATCCATTAAATCCGTATATGACGGGTGTAACATGATTTTCTCCTCTCTTATCCTTTAATTTTTTTTGCTGTTCTTAAGCAGTTCCTTAAGATCTTTTCTTATCTTATCTATAAAGTCAGCCCTTCGCTTTGGAGTGAACATTGCCGACTCAATAATAGAATGCATTGTCTCCGTACACTCTTCTATATCGTCATTGATAACGATATAGTCATAGTGCTCTATACCCTCTGCCTCCTCGACAGCCCTCTTCATCCTGCTCCGGATTACGTCGGCGGTCTCGGTTCCCCTTCCGTTTATCCTTCGCATCAATTCCTCGGCGGACGGCGGCATCACGTATATCAGGAGCGCCTGCGGAAACTTTCTCTTTATCTGGAAGGCTCCCTGGATCTCAATCTCCAGCACAACCCTCTTCCCTTCGCCGAGCATTTTTTCCACAAAGGCTTTCGGTGTGCCGTAGTAATTACCTACATACTCGGCATACTCAAGAAAAGCATCCTCGTGGATCATTTCCTCAAATTCTTCTCTGGATTTAAAAAAATAGCTTACGCCCTCTTCCTCCCCGGGACGCGGCTGCCTCGATGTAGCAGAGACAGAAAGGGAATAATTGTCGTATCTTGAAATGAGTTTTTTCATCAGGGTTCCCTTCCCTGCTCCGGCAAAGCCGGACACAACTACCAATATTCCGTTTTCTGACATGCTTAAGATTAGTCCTCCAACCTTCCTACTATAGTCTCAGGCAGCAAAGCCGAAAATACCACCTGTGAACTTTCCATTACCAAAACCGCCTTCACCTTCCGCCCGTGCGTCGCGTCTATCGCAGTGCCGTTTTTCTTGGCATTTTGCATTAGCCTCTTTGCCGGTGCGCTGTCTGAAGTTACTATCGCGATTATCTTATCCGCGTTTACTATATTTCCAAAACCTATATTGATCAGCTTATTCAATGTTCTGTATCTGTTCCCTAACCTTTTCAATATCCGTCTTCAGGTCGATGGCAATATCGCTTGTAATAAGGTCTCCCGCCTTTGACAGCGTCGTATTTGCCTCCCTGTTCATCTCCTGAGCGATGAAGTCAAGCCTTCTTCCGCAGCTACCTCCGTCCTTTAAGGTCTGCTTCATCGACTCTATATGGCTCTTTAGCCTGACTATCTCCTCATCCACACAGATCTTATCGGCATATATCACAACCTCTGTGGTAAGCCTTGCTTCATCTATCTGGCTGTCATCTATCAGCTCAGCCACCTTGGCTCGAAGCTTTTTCCTGTATTCCTCAACTATCTGTGGAGAATTTTTTTCTATTACAAGAACGTTATTCAACATCCCGTCCAGCTTCTCGATAATGTCGGAGCGCAGGTTTTCTCCCTCGGTCTCTCGTGTACCAACGTGATTTTGAAGTGCCTGCCTTAAAACCGCTTCCAGTTCCTTCCACAGCTCATCCTCATCTATACTCATATCCTGTGTTGTAAAAACATCAGGAAACCTCGAAAGAGCCACTGCCGATATGTCATTTTTCAGACCGAACTCTCCGCTTATACTGCGGATGTGCTCAAGATATTCCCGGGCAAGATTGCTGTTGTATCTTACATGCCCACTGTTTTCAGAATTATCTTCAAAGGTAATAAAGACATCTACCTTGCCCCGGCTTATGTATTCCTTTATCGTGGAACGGATGGAGGCTTCAAAAATATTGAAAACCTTGGGACTTCTTATTCCCACCTCAAGAAAACGGTGATTTACCGCCTTGACCTCAACGGTAAACTTCCTGCTCCCGGTTTCGCTCTCTGCGTGACCGAAGCCGGTCATACTTCGTATCTTCATAGATCTTCCTTAATCAAAAATTTCTCGTAACTATTCAGAACAGCCCCGAAGCACTTGCTGCTGAGGGCGTACCAAAGAATAAATTTAGCTAGCAGCCCGCCCATTTGCGAGGCAAATCTTTATTGCGGGCTTCCGTAACTGTTCGGAACCCAAGGGGTTCTGAACAGTTACAAAATCTCTACATGATAATATAAAGCCTGCAAAAATTATTTGCAAGCTTTATATAGATACGTTTCATTCAAATCTGTAATTCTATTATGATTTTTCCGCGCTGGTGTATACCCACTCGCCGCCAACCATGGTGCGCAGAACCGGTGTGTCATGGATCTGTTCGGCATCGCAGGCAGTGATATCACGCTCCAGCACGACCATGTCCGCCTCCTTGCCGACGCTGATGCTGCCGTACCGGTCCTCGGACTGGAACTGGCGAGCCGCGTTCAGGGT
>JAGBNT010000026.1 GCA_017634255.1 Lachnospiraceae bacterium | reverse complement strand
GAACGTCCGGTGTAAACACCTGTCATAACGTTTACCGCACCGAGCTCGCTGACCTGACCCTTGTCGTAGCCCTCAAGGTCGCTCTTGGTCTCCTCCTCGAACAGGAAATCGTAGGACGGATTGTAAACGATCTCTTTAACCCCGGTAATACCGTACTTGCTTAAATCTACTGCTGCCATTTAAATTACCCCTTTCTTGTATAAAAATTGAAAATATGAAATATAGGAAACTGTCACCGCTATATACTTACACTGACAGTCTTCCTTGGCTTCCAATTCAATATTTTTACCATATTAAAGTAATTTAGTCAATTACATCACAGCATCAGCCTGTATATTTTTGTGCAGTCATGTTACTGACATTGGGTTCTGAACAGTTACGTCAGATTATCAAAAATCACTCAACCTCTTTAAGCAGTCCGTCTATCTTGTATCTGAGCTCGTATGGTACACAGGTGAAGGGTCCGCTCATCATTTCCTCCAGGGTGTAGAGCTCATCCTCAAACGGAATATGGTTTACATAAGTAAAGTATTCCTGATCCAGTATCTTCCTGGTCTTTTCATTTTCCATAAGCTCCTTAAACGGAGTATCCAGGCTGTATATCCTGCGGTAGGGCGCTGTGGGTACATAGGAGAATTTGTAATCTCCTGCTGATACCGTGAAGCTCACACTATTGCCCTCCTGACGCATATCCTCTATTCCCTGATCCTTTCCTGCCTTTTCCAGATCGGAAAGCTTCGCATCGGGCAGGACTATCCTTGCCTTTGAATCAAAGGGCACAGTAAATTCAAAATGTAATTTCCCTTCCTTAAGCGACCAGGCTGATTTTATAAGTCCCGCTGCCGAATTGAGTTCTGCCCCGGCAAAGCCTATCCTGAAATTCGGAAGGGGAGCTATGGTAAAGCGCTTGAAGCCGGCCCCGTCTTCATCAGGTCTTATACCAAGCATATCCCTGTACATCCACTCCACGATGGAACCGTAGGAATAGTGGTTAAGGGAATTCATCTCAGTCCCGCTTATATGTCCGTCGGGCATTATGGAATTCCACCTCTCCCAGATAGTGGTAGCCCCCATGAGTACGGCATACAGCCACCCCGGATAGCCCTTTTCCATAAGAAGGTGGTACGCCATGTCGTTCATGCCGTTATCCGAAAGCACCCGGCAAAGATACGGAGTACCGGCAAAGCCCGTCTGCAAATGATAGCGGCTCTTTCTGAGCTTATTCATAAGCCCTTCCTTTACCCTTTCGACCGCTCCCTCAGGCATTAGGTTGAAATACAGGGCGTAAACGTAACCCGTCATGGTGTCTACCGCAAGCTTTCCGTTGGCGGTAAAGTACTCCTTTAAAAACGCCTCTTTTATCTCACCCGAAAGCTTCTCATAGAAGGCTTTATCCTCGTCCTTGCCAAGGATACCTGCTGCTTTTGATACTATGCAGGTCGAATTGTAATAATTTGCGGAGGCTATATAGTGCTGGTCAGTCCCGCCGTAAACTCCTCCCGGATAGTTTCCGTCGAGGGCAACCCAGTCGGCGTAATGCGTACCCGTCTGCCACAGCCTTTTTGCGCCATATTTGTCGTCCTCGCGCTTCATGTAGTCCACCCACGCCTTCATGCTATCGTACTGGCGCCTGAGTATTCCCTTATCACCTGAATGGAGGTAGACATTCCAGGGTATTATGGTAGCGGCATCCGCCCAGATCGTGGAAGCGTCTCCTACCACATGCGCCACCGGAACCACGTCCGGCACGCTTCCGCCGAGCTTCTTCTGCTCCATATAAAGATCGTGGCAGTATTTGGTATAAAAAGCCGAGGTGTCCATCGTAAAGCAGGCAGTCCCGGAAAATATCTGGGCGTCGCCGGTCCAGCCGTAGCGCTCGTCTCGCTGCGGGCAGTCCGTAGGCACATCGAGGAAGTTATCCTTCATTCCCCATCTCGCATTGGAGATGAGCTGGTTTACGAGCTTATCCGAGGTCTTTATGCTTCCGATCTCATCCATCTCGGAATGGATCTCCCAGCCTTCAAAATCGTTTAAATCTATATCGCCGCTCCACTCAGTAAGCTTTACATACCGGAAGCCGTAGAAGGTAAAGTGCTGTCTAACAGTCCTCTCCTCGCCGTCAGAGATATAGGTAAATTCCGCCTGCGCCGTCCTTAAGTTGTCCCTGTAAAAATTCCCGTCCTGCAGTACCTCTCCGAATTGAAGCCTTATCTTCTCACCCCTCGGAGCACGGCACTTAAAGGTAAGCCAGCCCACCATATTCTGTCCCATATCCAGTACATTCTCTCCCGCAGGCGTCTTTATAAGCTCCACGGGTCTTATATGCTCATGGACGGTTATGGGCGGTGAAAGCCTGTCAGCTAACCTATCTTTATCTATATCGATCTCTAAGGTGTCAAAGGTCTCTGAGATATCAGCCGTCATATCAAGGACCTCGCCGTTATAGATACTGCTCTCCACCACCCGGCTCCTTCTTGCCTTCCAGTCGGTGCCTGTGCAGTATATCTCCTCACTGCCGTCTTCGTACCATACATATATCTCCGCTATCGCAGCGAGCTTATCCCCGTAGTTTTCCTCCGTATAGTCCACGTTTATTCCGTAGCGTCCCTTATACCAGCCGTCTCCAAGCGCTATCTCCAGGCGGTTCTTGCCCTCCTTAAGCTCCAGCTCAAAGGTCTGGTACTGTATCCACGAGTCATAGTCGCAAAATCCGGGAAGCAGGCACTCATTTCCCTGCTTTTCCCCCTCAAGATACAGCTCATAGACTCCAAGACCAGCCACATAAGCCCTTGCTGCCTTCGGTCTCCTCGTAAGCTCAATATCCTTAAAGAGCACGACCTGGGTTTTTTTGTCCGCATCCGGAGTTATCCACTGCGCCTTCCATTCCCCGGTTCTCGGAGTCTCGAACATGGCGGTATCGCTCACAGCCTTATCCCCCGTATCATCCGTGACCTCCACCTTCCAGTAGTATCTCTTTATTGGCTTTAAGGTTACCGGCAGTTCAAAGCCAGTGCTGACTATTTCGGTACTCTCCTTGCTGTCGTACACTATCTTTTCAAAGGTCTCGTCCTCCGCGAGAACAACACGCGCGCATTTCTGGGTGCTACCATTCGCCTCACTCACCTTATAGGATATGGTGGGTGTTTCCAATGCGAAGCCTACCGGGTTTTCAAAATGATTTACCTTAAGTTTTTCAATTTTCATGGCTTTTCCTTTCTTGTTTTTAATTTATGTAAACTATTTTGTCTTTGAGTTATGTAAACCTTGACCTCTTTTTCTCAAAACTGTTCGAGCTCCCTGAGATATTCCGTCGGGCTTTTACCCGTATACGTCCTGAAAATACGGCTGAAATAAAACTGGTCACTGTAGCCCACCATTGAAGCCACATCCTTTATATAAATCCCCGGCTCCTTTTCAAACAGCTCCCTCGCCTTAAGCATCCTCCTCTCCGTCAGGTACTTATTGAAGGAATTTGAGGTGTATTTTCTGAAAAGCTTGCTCATATACGCCTGTGAGATAGAAAACCTGTCGCAGATATCCTGCAGCGAAATACTCTCGTGTATATGCATGTCCAGAAACTTCACTATCTGGTCAAAATACTCCTTGGAGCCTGCCTTCTGCGACGCAGTATTCCCCTCCCCCAGAAAGATCTCCAAAAGGCTGTCGTTTAGTATGTCAACGGACAGGGCGCTTCCGAATACCTCTCCGAGGAAGTATTCACACTCGTTCAGCGGAACTGTCAGAATGTCGTAGCGCCTAAGGATCGAGATGACCTCCCTTACGAAATTCTCCATCCAAAGCTGGGGCTTTCTCTTCCTTGCCCAGTTTTCGTTAGCGCTCTTAAGCTCCGTTCGCAGCGCTTCGAGCTTGCCAGCCCCCGAGAGAGCCTCTATCCTCTGCAGCACCTCCTCCAATTCCCTTCTGTCGCTTCCCAGGGAAGCATCCTCTCTCCCCGCGTCTTTAAGGTCTATGCTCTGGGTAAGCCCAATGGTGCTGTTTAGGTCCAGCGCCCTGTAAAGTTCATGAACCTTCTCCTGCATTAAAGAGACTGGGAAGCTGCGTCCGTCATATATCAGCGTATAGTAGCTGCCTGGATTCTGCGCATTGCCTATCCTCTCCATATAAGAAGCAAGGCTGTCCCCGGAAATAAATTCCTCCGGAATTAGGTACAGACCCTCCAGCTCGTCACGACCGAAAACTATGTACTGCTCATCGATATCCGAATAGACCTCGTTTCTCGAATCAATAAAAAACCTCTTTGGCAGACCGTTGGCTCGGATAAGCGCCCCGTAATACCTGCTGTGGGGAAAGTAGCGCTTCATCTCATCATTATCGACCCTCTCTCCTCGCCCCAGCTTTCCTAAAAGCCTGTTGCGTGCCCTGTACTGAATCCTGCGTATGCGCTGTGCCGCCAGCTCCAGGGAGCTCTTGAGGTCGTCGGGCATCACCGGCTTTAAAAGGTAGTCCGTGACCCCTGAGCGTATCGCACTTTGGGTATACTCAAAATCCTGATAGCCGCTTATTATGATAAAGCAGATATCCGGCAGCTCCTCTCTTACTATGGCGGAGAGCTCAACCCCGTTGGGTCTTGGCATTTTTATATCACTGATGATAAGGTCGGGCTTTAATTCCCTGATAAGACGCAGAGCCTCCGACCCGTTTTCCGCCCTGGCGACTATCCTGTATTCCCCGCAGTGCTTCTCGATTATCGAGCATATGGTTTTTAATGCAAGCGGCTCATCCTCC
Source organism: Lachnospiraceae bacterium (assembly GCA_017634255.1). Next base: position 3,602 of record JAGBNT010000026.1, on the reverse strand, counting down.
GCTACCAATACAGTATACATATTTACGCGCGTTCCCCTACAGTTACTCTTGCCCCTTCTTCGGTATTCTCCATGGTAAATCTAAGCTTATCTCCGAAAAGCATGAGGCACCTTGCATAGGTATTGACTATACCCATGCCTCCTATTTCCAGCTCTATAACAGCTCCGCCCTTTAGCACGTTCTCTTTTGTCTCCTCAAGCTTCAGCTTAAGCGCCTCCAGCTTTTCGAGGTTAAACCCTGCCCCGTTGTCGCTTACTGAAATCTCCCAGCCGCCTTCTTTTGCATGTCCCTTAACGTCTATTCGCATTATCCCGCCCTGATCCTCAAAGCCGTGGGTAAGGGCATTCTCCGCAAGCTGCTGCAGGACCATTTTGGGAATTAGCATCTCCTTTACCGCCTCGTCTATATCCATGCTGTATTCAAAGCGATCCTCGTAGCGTGTCTTAATAAGGTAAAAATAATTTTCCAGATATTTAAGCTCTGCCGAGACAAAGGCATACCGCTCCTTATTAGAGGTGGAATAGCGAAGCATCTCTGCCAGGGAGCCGCACATACGGCTTATCACCGCGTCATCGTCCAAAACTCCCCTTGAAGAGATTATGTTCAAAACGTTGTAGATAAAATGAGGGTTAACCTGTGTCTGCAGGGTATCAAACTGTGCCTGGAGGGTGAGAAGGGCTGAACGCCTTTCGTTGCGTACAGCCTTGTCAAGCCTCTGGGTCATTGCCTGATAGCTCGCCGCGAGTGCCCTGAACTCATCCGGTCCCTCGTCGAGTCCCGTATTCGCCGCCTCCAGCTGCATATTCTCCAGATTTGTCCTCTCCATGACCCTGCGCAGGGCGTTTACAGGCTTTACCAGAACATATGAAAGAATTATTACGAATATGAGACCTATCGTAAAGACAATAAGTGATGAAAGTACGGCAGTCAGCAGCAGAGCTCCCTTTCCATCCTTAAGTACAGCCTCGTTTTTAAAGGTCAGCACCTTAAAATCGTAGAGCTCCGATTTAGCGACCGCACATACATACCCTCGATGTCTGAAAGCATCTGTCTTATACTGCTTTAAAAGCTCCGCAACAAACGCCTCATCCCGGACCTCACTTCCTGAAAAGAGCAGCTCGTCCCCGTTTATAAATATGGCATAATCAGTCTGATTATCGGGCACATCCAGATTTTTCAGGCTTTCCACGGTATTTTCCGTTTCTATATAGCCCATGTTATAGCCCTGAATGGCTTTCATCAGTGAAAAAACCTCGCTCCCGTCATACATGCCCCACTTATCCTCGTGGGCGCCTATAATGACAGTTTTGCCCTTGGCTTCCTCAGCTTTCTTACGATAAGGCACATCCTCCGCCGAATGTTGCCCGTTGAGCCTCTGATTGGACAGGTCGCTGACATAGCTGGAAAACACATGACCCGTCTGATTGTAAAAGACGGTCCTGTGGGTATTTCGTATGATATAGTCAGTATTGATGCCCGCCATTATCTCCGACTCTGCACCGGCTATATATGATGCGGGGAGGCTCCTGTCCCCCTCCATTCCGAGGATACTTATGCTCTCCAGCACGGCAGGATTTGACAGAATGTAGTTTATTATCGCATCCATTCTGTCCATCCTGTCCTCTATCTGCGCCACAAGCTGTCTTGAGCTTACGGCAACCGCATTGGCACGGCTTCGCTGCTCATAGCTGCTGCTGATATTGTATATGACTATACCTAGGAGCAGGCTGAACACCACCGCTATGCTCATGTAATAAAGGATTATCCTCGTCTGATATTTCAAATTGAACTCCTGTCAGTCCGATACTATCCCGGGAGCCTGTCCGAAAACCAATTCACCCACAAACCGGTGACGCACATCTTGGGCAAAGCGTTTTCGGACAGTCTCCCGGGCGGATGCGCCATGATTTTATGTCAACCTTTCACCGAGCCCGAGACCATGCCGTCCACTATCTTTTTATTAAAGATAAGGAATATTATAAGCATCGGCACCGTAATTAGTATAATATCCGCAAACAGCAGATTGTAGCTGCTCTTAAACTGCCCCTTATAATTATACAGTGTCAGCTGCACCGTGGTATTCTCCGCACCCGGCAGGAAGTACAGCGGATTTGTAAAATCATTAAAGGTATTTACGGCTGTAAGTATTATAACCGTTGCGCGGATAGGTTTTAACAGCGGATTTATTATATACCAGAATATCTGCCAGTTGCTGCAGCCGTCAATCCTCGCCGCCTCCTCCAGCTCCTTTGGTATCGATGCCATATAGCCCCTGAAGAGCATGACCGTAAAGGGGGTCTGTAAGGCTATCTCTATCATCACCATTCCGAACATGGTCTTATAGATATGCAGGTTTTGCAGCAGGTTTATCGTAGGAAGTATGGAGGCAGGGATCATAAGCCCCAGCATGATAAGCCACTGTATGGCACCCATGGTCTTATCCCGTCTTCTCTGGATAACGTAGCCCGCCATTGCTCCCGTGATAATGAGCCCCAGCACTGTAAAAAATGTCAGGATAAGGCTGTTTTTAAAGGCTGTTACAAGCTGGTAGTTAGCCTTGGAAAACACTTCTATATAGTTCTCAAGATGTATTATCGAGGGCCACTCCATATTTAAAAGGTTGGCGTCCTTTTCCGTCTTAAAGGAATTAGCCAGCATGAAATAAAACGGGATTATAAATACAAAAACTGTAATTATCAGGCCAAGGATATCTCCGAATATGTAAAGCGCTTTCTTTTTCTTCATTGTATGGTCTCCTCCCTCTTATTAAGAAAATGCTGCAGCGGAAAGGCTATAATGGATATAAGTATCAGCATAATAACGTTGCCCGCAGTGGACAGTCCATAGAAGCCGTAGGCGTATTCCTTATAGATAACGGAAGCCATTACGTCAGTCGCAAAGCCGGGACCGCCTCCCGTCATCGCCCAGATGAGGTCAAAGCTTCTTAAGCCGCCTATGAGCGAAAGGATAATGATGGAGTTCTGTGCCGGAGCCACCAGCGGAAGTGTAACGTTTATAAGCTGCTGCCATCCCGATGCCCCGTCTATCTGCGCCGCCTCATAATAGGTTTTGTCTATGGACTGTATTCCGGCTATGTAGATTACCACGGATATGCTCAAGCCCTTCCATACATCTGTAAGTATCACGCTTGCCAGGGCGAAGCGGGGATCGCCGAGAAAGTCTATCGAGGCGAAGCCGAGGTGATTAAGTATCACATTAAAGAAGCCCCTCGTGGGATGCATAAGGTAAGAAAATGTAAGTCCCACTGCCATTGCTGAAACCAGATTCGGAAAGAAAACCGAGGAGCGTATAAAATCCTTGGTCTTTATCTTGCTGCAAAGGAAGATAGCAATAAAAAACGCCAGCACAACCTTAAGGGCGCTCGTAGAAAAAGCATATATTAACGTATGGATAACCGACGAGCTTAGGGAGTTTTCGGAAAAGAACATCTTAAAATTGTCCAGACCGCAGAAGGTCGCCGTATCAAAATTCCATACCGTAAGGCTGTAGTACAGGGATGAGATAATGGGCCATAGGAAAAAAACGGAGAAAATGACCAGGGATGGTATCACAAACCATATGGAATACATAGTTTTTTCACG
>JAGBNT010000025.1 GCA_017634255.1 Lachnospiraceae bacterium | reverse complement strand
TAAAAAAGCTTAAGTATACAGTATGTCAGTGCATAACTAACTATATAAGGAAATCACATTCTAAAGTGAATGACATTGCCTGTGAACAGTAACTAAATATTTACAAAAATTTTTTAAAAAAAGACTTATCTTTCTCTTAATACCTGCCGATATAGAGTTTGAGTAGCAGGAATATCAGGAGTCTTATTGATTACAAGGAGGTATATGCCAATGAGCACGATTAATTCAGTAAATTCAGTTAATTCAGTCAATGATTACACAAATTACACCGATACTGTTTCCGGCACAGCCAAAAAGGAGAGCACCGAGGCTGCTTTAACAGCCAATGCTTCCGCTACTGCCGCTGCCGCCGCAGATACCGGAGTTGTATATGAAAAAGGCGATGATGCGGATAAGGTTACAGTTAAATCCGCAACCTACAAGCAGGATACCGCAACCATAGATAAGCTCAAGGCTGCAGCAGATGCCAGCACTGCACAGCTTCGCTCAATTGTTGAAAAGCTGCTGCTGGGTCAGGGAAAAGCCTCTGCCATAGCTTCCAATGATGAGTCAATGTACCGCTATCTTGCAAGCGGGGATTTTGAAGTTGACGAAGCAACAAGGGAGCAGGCTCAAAAGGATGTGGCAGAAGACGGCTACTGGGGCGTTGAACAGACCTCTGACAGGATCCTTGATTTTGCAAAGGCACTTGCCGGCAACGATCCTTCCAAGGCAAATGAGCTTTTCGATGCTTTTGAAAAGGGATTTAAGCAGGCTACCGATACATGGGGAACCGATCTGCCCGAGATCAGCCAGAAGACCTACGACGCAGTAAAGGAAAAATTCAATAAGTGGGCTGAGGAAGCTAATTCCGTTAATGCAGCCACACAGGTCGAAGCATAAATATTCTTCTTGCGCTGCCACTGCGATAGAAAAAGACCTGCCGGAAATCATATCATCACCGGCAGGTCTTTTATATTAAATTCCATTTACTAAACTTTAATTACTTAAGCACCTCAATGGCTGCTTTCTCAACCTTAAGTCCAGCAGCGTAAACCTTAAGAAATTCATCGAAGCCCTTAACATCCTCGGCAACAGGATCCATGCTTTCAGCCTTAAAGCCTGCAAATACCTTATTATCAAGATAATCCTCAAGGCTCTCTCCGCTTTCCTTTTTAAGCATGTAGCTTGCAAGCAGAGCCTCTCCCCAGGGTCCGCCTTCTCCTGCTGTCTCCATTACGGAAACCGGAGTTCCCATTGCGGCAGCCATGATCCTCTGTCCCGATCCTTTTGCATTGAACCAGCCGCCATGTCCGAGAAGCCTGTCAACCTTTACACCCTCATCCCTTATAAGGATGTTCATTCCGGTCTTTAATGCTCCAAGCGCCGTAAACAGCGTTGTACGCATGAAGTTCGCCAGAGAGAAGTCAGCGTCGGGCTTTCTCATAAAGAGCGGTCGTCCCTCTTCGAAATTGGTGATATGCTCACCAGAAAAATAGTTATAAGCCATAAGCCCGTCGCAGCTGCTGTTTCCCTTGAGCGCCTCCGCATAAAGCCTGCTGTAGAGCTCCTGAGTATCTATGCTTCCTCCCGCAAGACCGATAACCTCCAGGAAGAGGTTAACCCAGGCATTGAGATCGGAGGTACAGTTGTTGCAGTGAACCATTGCGACAGAATCTCCGGCAGGTGTTGTTACTATGTCCAATTCATCATAGGGCTTTGAAAGTGCATGTTCCAAAACGACCATAGCAAATACGCTGGTTCCGGCAGATACGTTACCCGTTCTCTGCTTAACGGAGTTGGTCGCTGTCATTCCGGTTCCCGCATCTCCCTCGGGAGGGCAGAAGGGTATGCCAGCCTCAAGCTCCCCGCTCTCATCTAAAAGCCTGACTCCCTCGGGGGTAAGCTTTCCTGCCTCCTCGCCTGCAACCAGAACCTTCGGAAGGATGTCTCTTATCTTCCAGGGGAAGCCCTTGTCGGCGATAAGCTCATCAAACTTATCCAACATTCCCTCGTCATAGTTCTTCTTAGTGCTGTCTATGGGGAACATTCCCGAAGCTTCGCCTATACCTATTACCTTTTCTCCGGTCAGCTTCCAGTGAATATACCCCTCCAGAGTAGTCTGGAATACGATATCCTTTACATGGGGCTCGCCCTTAAGGATCGCCTGATAGAGGTGGGCAATACTCCATCTCTGCGGAATGTGGAAATTAAAGAGCTTGGTAAGCTTCTCGGAGGCTTCGAGAGTCATGGTATTCCTCCAGGTCCTGAATGGAACAAGAAGCTTTCCGTCCTTATCAAAGACCATATATCCGTGCATCATGGCGGAAATTCCTACCGCTCCTATTTTCTTTAAGGTTATCCCGTATTTTTTCTTAACATCCGCCGCAAGCTGCGAATAACAATCCTTTAAGCCTGTCCAGATATCGTCCTCCGAATAAGTCCAGATATTGTTCTCGAGCTTGTTCTCCCACTTATGGGAGCCGTTTGCAACGGGAACAAAGTCCTCGGTAATCAGTACAGCCTTGATCCTCGTAGAACCAAATTCGATCCCCATCGTAGTCTTGCCGTTTTCAATAGCTTCTTTAATATCGATGCTTCCCATACTCCGCTCCTTTTCATATAAATGATTTATGCTCTGCTCTTTACCCTTCGCAGAGCACTTTCCAGCTCTATTATATTTCAAAAAGCCGCATTTAAAAAGCCTTATTCTTTACCAAAAAAGTTAATTCTTTTACAGCGCGTTTACCATCAGGTGCCATACAACCCCCTGCCAGCCCTCCGCATGGGGGGTTATCCGCTCGTCGGAGACCACCGGTATGAGTACACAGGCATCGGAGACCTCCTTGGAATAGCCTCCGTTCCTTGAGACTATGGAAATAGTCTTTGCGCCTCTTTCCTTTGCAATTTTTAGCGCCTTTACAATATTCTGTGATGTGGTCTCGCTCCCTCCCCCTACGGAGAAAACCATTACCGCATCTTTATCCGAAAGGTGCGAGGTCTTGAGCCATTCCGTAAAGGTCGTGTCCCATCCTTCATCATTAGTTCTGGCAGTCAGTTCAGATACATTATCCGTGGGAGCGTAGGTCTCTATCCCGCCTATCTTCCGGAAATCATTTACGGCGTGGCTGGCATTGGCAGCGCTGCCTCCGACTCCAAGGATAAACAGCCTTCCCTCTCCCGCCTTTATGTCCCGGAGTATATCAACAGCCTTAGCTATTTCCTCCCGGGGAACGCTCTGGGCTATCTTTATCGTCTCATTAAGATAATTGTCTATATATGCCTTTGTGTCCATCTTTCCCTCCTTTGGATCTGCAACAAAATAATTCGCCTCTATTCCTCAAAGGCTCCCGTAATATCCCGGAGCTCTCTCGCAAATTCCGCGAGGCTCCGGCAGATAAGGTCCGGCTTATTATATTTAATTCTCGCGCAGACATCGCATTTTAAATCTCCGATAAAAGCCGTCTTAAGTCCCGCTTCCCGTCCCGCCAGAATATCCGTGTAGGAATCGCCCACCATAAAGCTTGAATTTTTATCTATGTTATATGCCTCCAGCCCCTTATTGATGAGCCCGGGCTTCGGCTTCCTGCACTCACATTCCCTTATCAGGAACTGCTCTCCCGTGGGGCTTCCCACGGAGTGATGGGGACACATATATACGTCGTTTATCAGAATCCCCATCTGTGCCAGCTCCCCTACAAATGCCGTATTTATATCATAGAGCTTTTCTAGAGATATCTTTCCCTTTGCCGCGGCAGGCTGGTTGGTAACGACAAATATATAATACCCTTTGCGGCTTATCATATCCAATGCTTCCTCGACGTAGGGAAGAAATTTGAACTCAGACTCGTTCATGGGCGAATCGAGGTGCTCGGTTTCCTCGTTAAAGACTATTTCATTTATAACTCCGTCCCTGTCCAGAAAGACAGCAGGATGCTTTTCATAGAAACGTTGCTTTACATATCCCCGGAACTCCCCGAGGGATTCAGGGCTTCCTATCTCGTAGAACCGGTTGTTGACTATATGAACCGCACAGGTGCCCTTAAGAGACTCCTCATGCTGGAGCTTCGCAATGTCAAAGGCTTCTCCCTCCGGAATATCCTCAAAGAGCTTTTTTTGATAGATGCTGATGCCATAGTCAATATAGTCCATTTCGGGAGTGGCGTTCTCTTTATCATAGAGAACAAGCTTACCGTCTCTTACGATACAGTTGCTCTTATCAAAACGTCCCGCATTTTTCATGACGGTCATCAGGCAGGTTGCCCCGTTTTTCTTTGCCCTGCTGTACCGGTAAAGAGTCTCCGAATAATCTATGTCCATAAAAGAATCCCCATAGATGAGCATAAACTCATCCTCCAGGAATCCAAAAGAGCGGCGCACGGCTCCGCCGGTTCCCAACAGCTTTTCTCCGTCACGGCAGTAGGTTATGCTTACTCCCGCACTCGAACCGTCCCCATAATATTTTTCGATCTCATCGCCTTCATATCCGGTCAGAAACAACATCCTGTCAAAGCCAGCCCGCTTCAAAAGAAAAAGCTCATAGTCGAAGAAGGGGAGACCCTCAACATACATCATGGATTTAGGGTGTACTTTAGTCAGATCTCCGAGCCTTGTTCCAAGACCTCCCATCAAGACGACCAGCTGCATACTCTATCAACCTCCAAGAAGCCACTTATTGCTCTGAATATACCGGACTGTACGGCGCACCGCCTGTTCTATTGTGAGCTCCGGAGCCCATCCGAGGGAGCGTATCTTACGGGTATCAAGATAAATAAAGGGATTATCCCCTATCCATCCCCGACTTCCTCCCTCATAGGTAAATTCCGGCTTAAGTCCAAGCTCGGAGGCTATCCAGGAAGCCGAATCCGTCACCTCACAGTATTCATCCGTTCCGAGATTAAATATATTTATCTTGTCGGAGCATTTGCTGATCACAGTTAATATGGCGTTTATGCAGTCTCCCACATAAAGATAGGATTTTTTCTGGTGTCCGTCGCCCAGGATGTGCAAAGAGTCCGGATCTTTCCCCAGTGACTTGCAGAAATCGTACACATGCCCGTGGGGATATCTCTCTCCGAGTATCGAGACAAATCTGAATATGTAGCCTGTAAAATCATAGCCCTCGGCATACGCCTCTATAAGACCCTCGCAGGCAAGCTTGGAGGCTCCGTAAAGAGATGTCTGTACCGGAAAGGCGGCGTCTTCAGGAGTAGGTATGGTCTCTGCCTCTCCGTATACCGAACCTGTCGAGGAAAACGCTATCCTTTTAACCCCTGCCCTTCGCATTGCCTCCAGAACATGAAAGGTATTGTTGGTATTCTGCTCAAGGTCCTTCATCGGATGCTCAAGACCCCTACGCACATCGGCATTGGCGGCAAAGTGAAAGACTATATCGCAGCCCTTCATATTCGACGCCATCTTATCCTCATCCGAGCAATCCCCCTCAACCAGAGTAAAGCTGCTGCTTTTCGAAGCCTCTTCCAAAAACTCCCTGTGTCCGGTTATAAAAGCGTCATATACGATGACGCTGTGCCCGTCCTTTAACAATCTGTCTGTCATATTGGAACCGATAAAGCCGGCTCCGCCTGTTACAAAACACTTCATAATTCCTGTCCTCTTACTGTAAGAAAGAATGTCGCTTGCGGCATTCTTTTTCATTTCTGTTAAAAATTATAATCTCCGCTGCCGGTTAAGACCCCGGAACCCCCACGTCACATGGAAAATTCCCCTTAGTGCTGCTTCGTTCCCGACCTGACACGGTTCGTGGATTCCCATTGCGCGGGACCGGAGCCTTAACCGACAGCGGAGAAGGATTACTTCCTGATCATCGCTGTACTTACCTGCTCATATTGCTTTTGAAGCTTGAAAAACATCTGTAATATAGACTGTGACCTTTCTTTTACCTTGTCCATGATGCTGTCATAATTATTTATGAACGCCATGACTATATCCTGACGGAATTTATTGTGGTTCATCTCATCGGTCAGTATTGCAATTACAGCTTCCTTCGGTTTGCTCTTTCTGTACATTCTCTCTACAGTCAGACCGGTGACGGTGTCGGCAACCTGCAGGATCTTCTCCAGCATATTCATATCAGCCCCCGTCAGGTGGTTGGGATAGCCGCTTCCGTCCATTCTTTCATGATGTCTTACAGCTATATTATATACTCCCTCGTCAACCCTGTCCTTAAGCAGCGTTTCAACCACCAGAACATGGTTTCTCATGGTGTTCATTTCCTCGTCGCTTAGCTTTCTCGGTGCGTTGATGATATCCAGCGGAACCGTCAGCATCCCCACATCGTGCAGCAGCGCCCCGAAATACAGCTGGGTATGCTCATCCTCTGTAAATCCTCCGATGATGTTCGCGATCTCCTCGGCGACTATCAGGCTGGTAACCGTATTTAAAACGTTTACCTCATCCCTGAAACCCGAAACATACATCAGCATCATGATATACTGCTCCTTTTCCTCATCGGAAAACATCAGATCGTCGTATATCCTGTCCAGCTCGTTTATATATATCTTGGAATCGAGCTTTTCCTTAATGCTGTATTTTGCGAGGGCAGCATCCATAAGCTCAAAGCTGTGCGGGGAATACTTGGTGCCCTCATATACCCTCAGCTTATTATATTCAAATTTAGTACCCAGGGATTTATTGTAGAGGTCATATCTTCCGGCGAGGTTGATATAATTTGCAATATCCTTGTGCTCAAAGTCCACATTAGTCAGCTGCGAATAATCTATATGGCTGTACATAAGGGTACGCGCCATCTCATCCATGGGCGAAACGTACTTTAAAAACAGATAGCCATAGATGGAATGGGGCATATATTCCTGCAGATCAAATTTCAGCATCTCAGAGGTCTTTTCAACCTTAAAGGCACCTATGTCATGCAGGGTTCCCAAAAGGGCAAATTCCGCAAGCTCAAAGTCCTCGTAGCCCCCCTCACATTCAAGCATCCGGCTTAAG
>JAGBNT010000024.1 GCA_017634255.1 Lachnospiraceae bacterium | reverse complement strand
TCTTGAAACGCTCATCTGTTGCTGTTATTTATACTCATTAACGAAAAACATTGCTGTTTACGAGTATGACATTACCTGTATGTTCTGGTGCTGGCGGTTTCTGCATTTTTGTTTTCCGCGTTCTCATATTCGGTTGCTATGTTTTCCAGCGTAATACAGTAATTCTCTATCGTCGTATGGAATGTCTCCCATTGTCCCTTATCAGTTTCGAATGCTGAACGGAAGGCATCATGTGCCTGCCCTTCCCACATGCTGCTGAGTGAACCTTCTGTAGCAGTAAGTTCTTCAACATTAGTCTTAAATTGCGCATTGAGTTCCCTTAACTCTGCCGCCTTACTTCTTAACTCACCAGGGGTCACAAAAATTTCTGCCATGTTTTTTTCCTCCTTAAATCATACTTAGGTTTTTTAGTTTTTATTTTTATGATATTACTCTATCATTAAAAATCTCTTTTTATCATTTTCACGACGAATTGCACTTTAAATCTGACGAAATGCAGTTACAGTTAACAGTAAACATATATAGTTCTAATCATATTCCCGTCTTTGTGCCTCCTCGTACGCCCGCATTTCAGTTTCATGAATACGTTTTGCATTATTCTCGATAACGGTGGCTGCTGCTTCTATATTTTTTGACGTATCGCTTATCCTGTTTTCAATTATCTTTCCCTTGCTAAGATACGCTGATGCATTATCTCCCTTCCAATTCATGGCGATACTTTGAAGATTGCCTTCCATATCATTATTCGCCAGCAGTCTCATCTCTGCCGATATCTCATGCAGCTTCCTTGCCTGCTTCATTGCCACTTCAAAATCGACATCTATCTCATGTTTAGATTTCATACCTGATCACCCCACTTTTGAATGTGTTTAGGATATAACTTCCGATGGAAGCGGTTCCGCATTGGCAACATTTGTTCTCTCACTCTGCTCATATACCCCTGCCATGGTAAGCAGGTCCCTCGGATGCTCTCTTAAACGCGCTATCATCTCATAAATATGGTCTTCCTTTTGTTTATAGGTTTTTCTGTATAAATCCCCTGCATCTCCCAGCCAGTATCCCGCTGTATTATTCATCAGATCGGATATAGTCCGAAAATCATTCTCCATCTTTGCTATAAGAGGTTCTACCTGACTGGAAACTGCCTTTAATTCCTCCGGTGTCACCTTAAGTGAAAAACCACTTCCTAAATTTGCCATATCCTTCCTCCTTACAGTCTTATGGAATTAACAAGCTCAGCCACCTGATTTTCGCACTTGTTATACTCTTCATCAGCATACTTAAGGCTCTCTTTGAACTGATTTAATGAAGTGATGAGCTCTTTCATATCTTCATTATCTGCATTGAACTGCTTTATAAATTCATCGTGGGCCGTTCCCGTCCACATCGAGTTCAGGGAAGCTATGCCGTCATACACCTTCTGCATTTGCAGCTCAATATCAGATACAGCTGAAATATATTTCTCAATATCTGATGAAAACCTCCCCAGTTCATTTGCTATCTCACTCATTGCCATACCTTCAACCTCCCTAAATTATAAGCTTGACAAATTCGCCCAACTTATCCTTAGCCGTGTCAGACATGCCGGACAAGCTGTACATCGGATATTTGACACTTCCCATTTCAACCCTGTCTTCGACCCGGATTTCCGTCTGATGATAAGCTTGATTTACCCTGTCAAGGATATATTCCGCTTCATCATTCAAAGCCCTTTCTTCTCCGGTTTGCTCAGCATATTCTGAAAGCTTTGCAACACACTCCTCAAACCCGCTCATACGGCTCAATTCGCTGATACAGCGTCGGATTTCTTCTTCATATTGTCCAAGCTTCCTGCTCTCATCCAGCATCCTCTCGCAGGAAGCCGAGATACCATCATTGATTATTGAAAACATTTATCTCCCTTTTTCTGCCCGGTTCATTTATTAAGCCGATTATACACGACCTGACTGTCAATGGAATATTATCTGATAAACGGCATATAAAACACGACGAATGGCATTTCGCATTTCCTCGCTCAAATAAGCATCAACGAGGCTCCTGTCCGCACACCGCAATCAGAAAGAGTATTTTCCAAAGGGAGAATGGTGCCGTTTTTCTTATCGCAGAGATTCACATCCCTGATATCTCCCACCAGGAATGTCTGTTCCTTTTGTCCGATCATCTCGGTTATCTCCTCGATTATCGTCTGTACGGTAACCGTTTCATTAAGGCTGAAGTCATACTCTTTGTCTACCGAAGGAACATAAATATCAACTAAAATCATATTTCAATATCTCCTCCCCTGTCTTATCATTAAGAAGACTGAAAATGGTCCGAAGCCTGTCTGCACTATACATTACGAGCTTCTCTGCATCCGGTGTTCTTATAAGAAATACATCGCTTAACACATCCCTTACCAGAAAAATCTCTATATCCGCCGCATTTTTGCAAAATCTTTGTATGCTCAGAAGGATATTGTCATTCTCTGCTCCCTTGCTTGTTAAATATTCATTGACCGCTTTTAATATATTCTGCTCATCAGCGCTCCGGTTTACACATGAGCCTGCAGATATAAAGTCATTGGAAACAAGTTCATCAACTAATTCACCGTATTTAAGGAGCTCTGCCTTTATAAAGCCCTGTCTTGAAATGTCCATCTCCAGGCTGGCTGCATCGTCACCGCTTGTATAAACGCATTTTTGCGGTAGGATCGACCTGTAAAAAAAAATGGAGATAGAATATTTTGTACTACTGAGTATTTCCATAAGCTTTTTAAGCTTACTGTCCATAACCAGCCTGTCGCCCCGGTTTTCAAGCCAACCCCTGTTTATAAGATTTGTAACTGCAATAACTGTTGAACGCTCATCGGGCGGATTTTTATGCACCTCATCAAACAGAACAATATCCCTTATTTCCTGACTTTGGAGGAGGGCATATAACTCCGTTGACGACAGATATATGTTTTCTCTGGCTCTATCTTCCATTTAACAGTTCCTTTATATACGCCTTATAGCTTCTCGAAAGAGGAAGCGACATCTCATTGTCCAGCTGAATCAAATTCTGTGCGGCCAGTATCCTGCTGATCTTTTTTGTATTCACAATAAAGCTTCTGTGACATCTTACAAAATCCTTCGGAAGCTTTTCTCCTATATTATCCAGCGTATCATAGCAGCCGTATTCCACATTATCCAACCGGTAATAAACCTTTTTCATTCTGGCTTCCACGTAACAGATCTTGCTGTAAGGAATCTTCGTAATACCTTCCTTTGTCTCCAGTGTAAGCTGACCTGCAATATCCTCTGTGTCCCCGAGAAGATGTTTTAACAGATCTTTTATCGTTCGATCTGCTTCATCTTCATTTATGGGTCTCAATACCAGCGCCGATGCCATTATAGACGGCTTTAAATATTTTATGGGTGAGCTTTGCATATCCGCGATCACCAGAATATGTGCAGACGGATACCTTGCACGTATATCCTCGGCCCCGGCAATGCCCCCATCTTCGGTCACATCTATATAGGCGCAGTCCAGAATATCGGTCTTATCCATCCACTCGCAAAGCTGTTCCCTGTCCCTGACCTTTGCAAAGTCCCCTTTCTCGTCTCCGAGCTTTGCAACCGCAGTCCTTGTCAGTTTTTCCAGTTTTACAGCCTCATCTGCATACGGGTCGCAGATAATTATCGAGATCATATTCTCAACCCTTGACCAGAGGAACTACGAGCAGGGTACTGTGGGGAGTATCATCGGAAGCCGGAACCAGCGCGTAGCCGGGCTTAAGTGATTTAGACTGCTCCATAAAAGGTATATCATCAAAAGTAAATATCCTCTGTGCAGAGACATTTCCTCCGAAATGCATACCCCTTTTAGGTCGTATGAAGTAATTCCACGCCTGTTTACCAACGATACCGCCCATCTGCTCGGTGTCATAAACCCCGAACCAGTAGTAATTCTGCAAATATCCCTTGTCCAGAATATTTTCAATAAAAGCTCCGAAAGGCTGAAGTCCTTCGTCAGGGCGGTAGACCTTATCCATGAATTTCTCCATGTTTCCGATAAAGAAGAATACCTTTTCAAACTTCTGCATTTTTTCAAATATCTCGTTTTCTTCGGCATTGCCCTTTAACAGCTCATGTTTAAAAACGTTTCTCTCCTTGATGGACGGTAAAAAGCCCTGAAAATACTCGCTTATCCCCTTTGAATCAGTAATTCTCATCGCCCCGACACGCTCCGAAAGTGCTTCAAACTCCTGATCAAAGTCGAATATTACCAGTTTGCCCCCTGCTTCACGTGCGGACAGGATTATCGCCTTTAGCATATTGGTCTTACCTGTACGCGCTTTACCTGAAATGACAAAGGTATAAATACTCTGTAACTCCAGTGCATAGGTTGTTGCATAACGTTCTTCATATGCAATGGGTAATCTTGCTCCCGAAGAGATATGCTCTTTTGAATCCTCCAGTGCAATGAAGTCACTCCAGATGGGCTTTTCCGGTATCTCAGGGATAGGTCTCGCCGCACTGCCCTTCCATGCAACATTCATTTCATCGCATTTTAAGCTTATGGCTTCTGCCCGCTTAAAGTCATCGTCAGCCTTTAAACAAAGTGCAGTCTGGAACTCCAGTATACCCTCTCCGACATACGACAGTCCTCTTCCCTTTACCCCTACTTCCGGCATTACCGGAACATGGAGCATACGCATTACCTCTCCATACTGGAAGCGGTCATTCATCTCCAAAGAGATGGTCGTGCGCAGGTTATCCGCAAGCTTTGAGGGTATTTCACTGGTTCCAAATCCGGCTCCCGTGATTGCAAGAAAGATACCATAGCTTACGCCATCCTTAGCCAGCTCCAGCATATTGTCATCATATCTGCCGTTGGTCTTTCCCCTGAAATTTGCATAATTATCAATTACAACAATTATGGACGGGACAGTTATCTTTCCATGTGCTCTTACATGCTGTCCAAAGTTTCCTCCTCTGAACATCTCCTTCCTTACCTTCAGGATCTGTCCTATCATTGTAAAGAATTTTTCTATCCTCTTATCGTCGTTTTCATACATCACTCCGCCCACATGCGAACTTCCTTCGAAGGCGGAAAGCATTTTTGAGCTGAAGTCCATGATATACAGATTGAGCTCTGACGGAGAATATCTGTTTATGAGTGCATATATATAGGTCTGCAAAAATGTACTTTTTCCGCTTGTCACCGTACCGCAGACCACAAGGTGCCCGCTCTTGGACTGGTCTATAACGAGCGGTCCCTGGCTCTGGTTCTCAGGGTCGTCATACATTCCCATCTCAACGGACAACGTCCACGCATCATCATGCGATACCCATTGTACGCCGTCAAATACTCCCTCCTGCGCTCCGGGAATGTCTTTAAGATAGAGTACTTCAGGCAGCACCGGCATCCATAGCTTAAGATTGTTTATATATCCGTTGGCTTCAGCTATATCGCTCAGGTAATCCACTACAGCATCGAGCTGCGTCCTCTCCTTTTTCTCGGGCAAACGTCTGTGGGTGCTGTCAGCCTCCGCAATTATCATATCCGCCCTTGTCGCTGCGTCAGGATTTTTGTCCGTCTTATAATATATCCTCGTAAAATCCGCTATACGCTTAGCGTTATATTCACTATAGGGATAATCGGTCTTTCTCTTTTCCAGAACAGAAAAAATACTGTGACAAAGATTCGAATCGATAAATACGGAATCGTCTACATTTTCCGCATCAAATGACAACTGCGAGCTTACTTCGTCCAGCGCCTCTACAAATTTCGCTATCCATTCGCGCTTTTCCTGTGCCTTTTTCCTTATCTTGGTTCTGCTTCCCTCAAGAGCAGCTCTTCCATTTACGGAGATCATCTTGGCAATGTCGGCTTTTGTCTGATCGGAATCCTCGGAATAATAAGCTCCGCTCCAGCCTGACTGGAAAAGCTCAAAGAGCTCATCATTACCCACCTGCATATAGCAGCGCCCAGCCTGGGTAATATATGCAGCATCAGGTCTGTGGAGCATGTCGTTACTGTCCTGCCTGTCCTGAACCCTTAAGCACAATCTGAATTTTGAATTGCTCCATATATTATCATCGACCGTTCCTCCGGGCTTCTGGGTAGCGAGGATAAGGTGTACTCCGAGGCTTCGTCCCACCTGAGCTACGCTTATGAGTTCTCTCATGAAATCCGGCTCTTCCCTCTTTAACTCGGCAAACTCATCTATGATTATAAAAAGATGCGGCACAGGAACCTTCGCCTCATTATTTTTATATAGCTTCGTATAGCTGTTTATGTTATTGACGCCGTATTCATTGAAAATACGCTGTCTTCTGAGGTTTTCGCTTTTGATGGATACCATTGCACGACGGATCTGGTTGCCGGAAAGGTTGGATATCTGCCCGGAAAGGTGCGGAAGGTTACTGAATAGTCCTGCCATTCCGCCTCCCTTGTAGTCTATCAGGAAAAATCCAACGTCGTCGGGGCTGAAATTGATCGCCAGGGACAGTATGTAGGTCTGCAGGGTTTCAGATTTTCCTGAACCTGTAGTTCCTGCTACCAGACCATGCGGTCCATGATATTTTTCATGCACATCCAGATAACAGGGGACTCCACCTGCCTTAAATCCGACTATAGCCTTAAGCGAATCATAGGTCCGGTTCTTTCTCCACCTGTCCATTACGTTAAGTGCGCTTAACGCAGATATCCCGAACATATCAAAGAAGGTTAGCGAATTGGGTATCTCTCCTCCCGTTTCCAGTTCCCTTACCTCCACATCCGATATCTTTCGAGCAAAATTCTCAACCGCTTCTGAATTAATGACATCGAATCTTATCGGCTTTCTCGCGATTATATCGTCATCAATGTTATAAATTCCGGAAAAACTATGGTCATTTTCTATTATCTTTGTACACTCGTTCGGAAGCTCTTCATAGCTTTCCACTATCATAATAGTTGATAAGCCATATTCCGGCTTAGGGTCCAGAATATACTTTGAAACCAGTTCACCCTCCAGCATATTGGGATCCGCCAGGATCAGCACATAATATGGCTTGGGTATTTCCGTCTTGTCTCTTCCTATAGTATTCTCTTCTGCCCTTATCCTTAAAGCCTGTGCCAGTTCATAAAATACATCACTTGCATCTGCCTTGTTATCCGCCACATACCGGAAGCTCTTATTTTCATTCCATACATGGGGAAGCCAGTTTGCGAAGCCCCAGGTCCCTTTAAGTCCCGTTTCGTTTTCATCGTAAACTATTAAAAGCTTCACATCGGTATAGCAATTATTTGCAGCTATCTGTGAAACCAGGTCATGCACGATAATAGCTGCCCCCTTTTTGCCTGGACCCCCTACTACTCCTAAAAGTCTGTCTTCCAGAAGGTCTACGCAAATAGGCACTTCTTCTAAATAAGCATATTTTTCGCTGAGTTTTTTAGGCATCTCCATCAGTTCATCCGAGATCAGCGTAAATCTTTCCTTGGGAATTACTATTGGCGCCTGAAAGGGAACTCTTCCTATCCCCAGTCTTTGGGTAAGAAAATCCTCATGACGATTATTCCTGTTCCAGAGCTTTGGATTTCTCTCATCATAAAGTACACACTCATCTGCCGGTCTGTACCGGTCATGGAGAGCCATTGAGTTCTTTTTATATTTTTCAGCTATTGTCTGTTCACTCTTTTTAAGATACTTTTTATAGGCGCTGTCTCTTAACGCCGTATCGCGCTCAAATTTCTGCCTGGTCCGTTTTGCGCTGTTTACTGCCCAGATAGACCCGAATATGGCAGAGCTGACTGCTGTTATAAGTCCTGTGAACATAAACGCACTCGTTTGCCCGCCCGATGAACGCGAACTGTATATCATCAGGGCGCAGCCTAACAGCATCGGCAGAGCCATTGTAAGAGAGGGACCTATCATACTTATAAGCGAGGGCTGATCCAGCTCCTTGGGATTCGGAGGAGCATCTATTTCCACCGGTTCTGTATCTATTTGCGCTATATGTCGGGGAGAACGATGAAAAATACGTTTCTCTACTGTTCCTGAATGTTCTATTGTTTCAGGCGATATCCTGCACGGACTCAGCCCCTCGGATATCCGTATGTCAACGCTTTCGGTATTTATTGCCAGATAGCTTCCAAGGAAGCAAAGACGCAGACCGTAAATGTCTATACAGTCTCCGAAATTAAGATATACGCTTCCATTGACGCGCACATTATTTACAAAGGTTCCGTTTGTACTCGTATCCTCAAGCACTATACCCTGTCCGGTCCTTTTTATACGTGCGTGCTCTCTGGAAACCAGCCCCATGGCATCGAATACGATCGTACAGCTCTCGTTTTTGCCGATGGTTACAGGAGCTTTAAGCTTTTGAATGTTGAATTTACTGTATACGCTAAAATACCTGTCCGTTTCCTTAACGAGTATTGAGATCCTGTTCTCTCCGTTGATGGTAAGACGTATAAGATCCCCGTCCCTGATCACCTGATTAAAATAAGAAACGTTGTCACAGGAAAGCGAATACTTCTCCGATGGAAGGAAGCTCCATCTGTGCTCCACTATTTCCAGCAGTATCTCCAGGTTCTGCTCCAGCCCGAAAATATTCCTGGATAATACAATTGAACTGTTCGCGTTGTTCACCGCCGGAAGTAGATATTCCTTAAACGCTGTGTTGCAATAAACGGATAATACTGTGCTCATATAGTTCTCCTGGATGCTTACTGATCAGAGATTATTATAAATATAATCTATATAAACATCAAGAAAGACAGTGCTTTTTCAAGCCCTATCTGTTTATTGCACGTTACTGTTCACAGGCGAACTGCGCATTTACTGCGCAGTTACGCCCCGATATTTTTTACTCTTCCTAAATTTATTCCGCTATCGTAACTGTTCAGAACAGTTACCCACTATCTTCAGATCTTCAGCAGGCACTCGTTGCTGTGCTCGATGAATTTTGCCATTGCCTCGGGGGAAAGCTGCTTATTCTGCAGTACCGCCAGGTAATAAAGCTGCTCTGTGATGAGCTTCGCATTTTCAGAATCCGGCTGATCCATGATCCTTTCCACAAGAGGATGACCTGCATTAAGGATAAGCGTCTCGCCCTCATCGTCCTTGAACATATCTGCCGTATCTCCGCCCATGGAATACATCTTCATCATATCCTGCATACGGCGGGACTCCTCGGACATGGTCAGCATGCTGGCAATCTTCTTATTTTTAAGCCTCTGTACCTTTACCTCCAGCTTCTCCCTCTTTAGAGCCTTCTTTAAGAGCTTCGCAATATCCTTTGCAGCCGATTCGAATTTCTCCGTATCTTTCTTGGACTCCTTGGCCTTCATTGCATCGGTGACATCGGCATCTATCCTCTTAAACTTAATGCCCTCATTCTTCATCTCAAGCTGCTGCATGAAGGGTGTATCGATGTTGTGCTTTAAGATGACAGCATTCATCTTTGCCTTCTTGAACATGGCTATATACTGTCCCTGCTGCTTCTCATCCGTTACGTAGTAGATTACGGTCTCCTTCTTTTCAACCTCTCCACCCTTTTCATCCACAACGTCGCCGCTGGTCTTCTCCGCCTCTTCCGTCTTCTCCTCAGGAGCGTCCTCACCCAGCATATCCTCAACAGTTTCTACAGTTTCACCGTTTTCGTCCACAACGTCGCCGCTGGCTTTCTCTACCTCTTCTGTCTTCTCCTCTGAGGCAGCCTCGCCGTTATTTTCTGTGCCTTCGGCTTTTTCAGTGTCTCCCTCTTCTTCGTCCCCCGTATCCGTAGGATTTATCTTAAGGCACTCAGGCAGAGTCAGATACTCGCCGTTTATATCCTTGAAAAGGATGTAGTCATTGATCTTTTCGCTGAACTTATCGTTCCTGAGATAACCGTACTTGATAAAGGGTGAGATATCCTCCCAGTACTTCTCGTAATTCTCCTTATCGGTCTTGCACATTCCCGAAAGCTTCTCTGCCACCTTCTTCGTGATATAATCAGATATCTTCGTTACAAAGCCGTCATTTTGCAGCGCCGAACGGCTTACATTAAGCGGCAGGTCGGGGCAGTCGATTACACCCTTTAAGAGCATCAGGAACTCGGGGATGACTTCCTTTATATTGTCCGCTATAAACACCTGATTGTTATAAAGCTTAATAACTCCCTCTATTGACTCGTACTCGATATTTATCTTCGGGAAATAGAGTATTCCCTTCAGATTAAAGGGATAATCCATATTCAGATGTATCCAGAATAAGGGCTCCTTGTAATCGCGGAAGACCTTCCGGTAAAATTCCTTGTACTCCTCATCCGTACAATCCTTGGGTGCCTTAGTCCAAAGCGGTGCCGTATCGTTAATGGGCTTGGGCGCTTCAGGGGGAACCTCGTTTCCGTCCTTATCCTTGGTAGGCTTGGGGGGCTCTGCATTGACGTTCTTAAGGTAAATCTCCGTCGGCATGAAGGAGCAATACTTTTCCAGCACCTCCCGTACCGCATATTCATTGGAGTACTTTAAGCAGTCGTCGTTTAAATACAGGGTGATCTCCGTACCTACCCTGCTCCTGTCGCCGTCTGTAATGTCAAATTCCGTCGCCTCGCCGTCACACTCCCAGTGCACTGCCTGGGCTCCCTCCTTATAGGAAAGACTATCTATGGTGACCTTATCAGCAACCATGAAGGACGAATAAAAGCCGAGACCGAAATGACCGATTATCTGGTCGGTATCTGACTTATCCTTGTACTTTTCAAGGAAATCCGTAGCCCCGGAAAAGGCTATCTGGTTGATGAACTTATCCACTTCTTCGGCATCCATACCGATACCGTTATCAATAAATTTCAACGTCTTATTCTTGTCGTCGCAAAGTACGTCTATGCGCCCTTTTAAGCCGGCGCCCTCGCTTCCATCGGTCTCCTCCTTCGGAGCCTGATACTCACCCATCATCTCCAGCTTCTTAAGCTTCGTTATCGCATCGCAGCCGTTTGAGATAAGCTCACGGATAAAGATATCCTGATCGGAATACATCCATTTTTTTATGATAGGGAAGATATTTTCGCTTGAAATCGATAGATTTCCATGCTTATTTGCCATACAAAACACCTCTTTTCTAAAAGTATTAAGACCCTGTGGCGAAAGAGCCCATACCATTTATGAACAGTTCCTTACTTTTTCTGTGCACAAAAGACATTGTAAGCCCGCGGATTCCAAAAGTCAACAAAAATTTAGCACTCACTTTAAATGAGTGCTATTAACTAAAAATGTCTGGATAATATTTTTTACCTTTTGCCAATGCGACAGTCCTATTTTTCTGACCCCTACCCCACTACATTAAATACCTCATTGTAAACATCAAAGAAATTCGTCGTATTTATCTCGTCGTCGATGGAAAAATCCAGACTGTCCCATAATTTGCTGTTTAAATTAGAGTGCAGGGTCTTTATAAATTCCTCATAGGTGGCGTTGAACGCCTCCTTCTTGCGCTGCTTTAATATCCTCTGCTTGTTCGCATCGGTCTCGTCCCTGTCGAAGGTGCTTATACACTTTATGATATGAAAGCCGTAATCAGTCTGCACCACATCAGAGATTTCGTCCGTTCCCAGTTCAAACGCCGCCTCCTCAAATTTCTCCGGCATTGTTCCCTTGCCGAATACATATTCTGCCGTAGTGTCCTCGCTGTACTTGTCGATAAGGGCATCGAAATCCGCCCCCTCCGATACAGCCTCCTTTCTTATGGCGACCGCCTTCTGAAAGGCGACATTCTTCCTGTCAGTGCCAAAGCTCGTCTTATTTCCCTCTTCGTCCGCCTCGTAAGTCTTAATAAGTATGTGCTTTACCTTGATCGTTCTTGCCTCATCATCGCTTATTTCTGGATTGACATTTGCTGTGATGCTGTCGTAGACCTTTTCGGCAAGCGCATAGTCCCCGTACATATTCTCAACTATCTCCTCGCTTATCGACAGCTTGGCGATGCTGGCAGGATCCAGACCTGCCATATATTTCTGCGCCGCTTCGTGAACCTTCTGCTTTTCCTCCTCGTCCAGCTCTATTGAGCGGCTTCCCGCAAGAAGCGCCATAGCCTTTATCTGCGCCAGACGCGCCAGTGTAACATCCTTCAACTCATCCAGCAGCATGGAATTTTTAATATCGGCATTCCATATTTCCTTTCCGAATACATTTGTGTACTGATCCTCAGCTGTATACATATAGATATTGGCCTCCGGGACAGTGCAGTTTAAATTGTCTATCCTGAATATCTCGTTGTCAGTAAATTCAGTTGTAAGGACGATCTGCGTAGCTTCATTTTCAGTCTTTCCGCAGCCGCTTAATGGCATGATAAGGGTGAGGACCGCGAAAATACACGCCGCAGCTCTTATTAAGATTTTTCTGCCTGAATCATTCATGCACATAACATAACATAGAATAGTTATATCTTGCAAATCAGCAGGAATAATGTATATAATAATCCTGAAAAATTTTTTGGAGGGTATGCTTAAAATGAAAAAATTCGGAAAATTTTTAACCTTTTTACTTCTTGCCGGAGGTGCGGCTGCCGCAACCTGGTATTTCCTCAAGAGTCAGGAGGATGATGCCGACTTTGAGGATTATGATGACGACGATATCAATGACGAGTTGGATGACTTCCTGAAAAAAGAGGCTGCAAATTCCGACAGAGTGGATCGTGAGTATACGCCTCTGGATTTTCCGGATGCCGAGAACCTGAAAGAAAACGCAAAAGAAGAGGCGGGCAAGGTGATCGGCGTTGTAAAGGACGCCGCGGAAGGCGCAGCTGGCGTCATCAAGGACGCCGCTGAAGACAAGGTTACGGAGTTCAAGTTCGAAACACTAAAGAGCTGAGCTGCTCTTTAAGCCTCTTCAAGCATCTTTTTAACCGTAGCCATAAGATCCCGCGCCCTGTCCTTGACACGGCTGTTTGCGGTCTTGGATACGATTATGTTTGACAGCAGCTTGGCGGCCGTCTTAGGGTCGTCAAGCTCTACGCTAAGAGCCGATATGAGATAATCCACTGTCGGCTCATCCATCCCTGCCAGCGGAAAATCTTCCGTTGCTCTGGCGTTGACAAAACCATCTCTGGCGAGCTGAAGAGCCCCCCTTTCGTCTACCTTACACTCCTCCATTGCATCCTCGTAATCGGGCATGGAGGGTTCAAGCGATTCAGATTTTCCCCTGATCACCCATGCCATTTTCAGGCAAATATATGCCTTTTCCGAATCCTTAGCACTTTTGACCATAGCATTACTCAGGGCGATCTTGTACCTCGTTATGGCTTCATCGTAGGAATAAATCGGACCATTGGGGTTATCATAGTGAAAGGTCTTAGAGATATTGTCAATTATGAGCTTTCTGTGAGCAGGCATTACCATAGGAAAATTCTTTGCAATATTTGCATACCCGCATTTAGGACACAGCACGACATCGTACTTTGTCGCATCCATCTGCTGATATCTGGGCCGCAGATCCATATCGGACCCTATCATCCTGACCTTGGAGGACTTAACCGTAAGGGAGGTGATCTCAGAACTGCAGACCGGGCAATTATATTTTTTGGGAAAAAGGAATGATTCCTCCGGTTCTGCCGAAGCCTGCGGCTTTACGACCTCTTTTTTCTTTTCCACCGGCGCTTCCTGCTTCTCATATAGCTTCTTCTCATCCACATTCTTTAAGCCGAATTTCTCCATCCCGGAAAATAAACCCATTACCCTGATCCTCCCTGGCTCTTCTTATTGCTGCGGCAGTTTAAACGAACTTTTAAGCGAAACGATCCTGTTAAATACAGGCTCCCCGGGCTTCGAATCCCTGCTGTCCACTGTAAAATAACCGTTCCTTACAAACTGGAAGCTTGTGTATGGCTCTGCTTCCTTTAAAAAGGGCTCTGTATAGCAGCTGTCCATGACCCTGACCGAATTGGGATTTAAGTTAAGATTTCCCTCCTCGTCATAGACCCCCTTCTCCTCATCAACTATATTTTCATAAAGTCTTGCTGTACATTTAAGCGCTGTATCAGCATGTATCCAGTGGATCGTGCCCTTGACCTTTCTTCCGGGATCAGGAGCATCGGGTCCCTGCTTTGTAGCGGGGTCATAGGTACAACGAACGACTGTGACCCTCCCCTGGCTGTCCTTTTCAAAGCCTACGCATTTTACAAAATAGGCGTTCATGAGCCGTACTTCATTTCCGGGAAAAAGCCTGAAATATTTCTTCGGAGGCTCCTCCATAAAATCCTCCCGCTCTATGTAAAGCTCCCTTCCAAAGGTCACACTGCGCTCGCCCAGCTCTTCATTCTCCGGATTGTTGGAGGCTATGAGCTCCTCCGTCTGTCCCTCGGGATAGTTGTCTATGACCAGCTTTATGGGATCCAAAACCGCCATGACCCTCTTTGCCTTTGGCTTTAGATCCTCCCTTACGCAATACTCCAGCATTGCCATCTCCGAGGTGGAATTTGCCTTAGATATACCGCTTAGGTTCACAAACATCTGGATAGCCTCGGGGGTATAGCCTCTCCTGCGAAGTCCTGAAACCGTCACAAGCCTCGGATCGTCCCAGCCGTCAACTATCCCGTCCTCTACGAGTTTTTTGATATACCGTTTGCCCGTAACAACATTGTTCAGATACATCTTTGCAAACTCTATCTGCCTGGGAGGCTTTTCAAAGCCTACCTCGCGCACCACCCAGTCATACAGCGGTCTGTGATCCTCAAACTCCAGAGTACACAGTGAGTGGGTAATCCCCTCAAATGCATCCTCCAGCGGATGTGCAAAGTCATACATCGGATAAATACACCACTTATCTCCCGTATTGTGATGTGTTATATGCGCCACCCTGTAGATAACCGGATCACGCATATTAATATTGGGAGACGCCATATCGATGCGTGCACGGAGCACCTTTTCCCCGTCGGCGTATTTTCCCTCTTTCATCTCTTCAAAGAGCTTTAAGTTTTCTTCCACACTGCGCTTAGCGTAGGGATCCTCCCTTCCGGGTTCCTTTAAGCTCCCCCTGTACTCCCTTACCTCCTCGGCGCTTAAGTCACTGACATATGCCTTGCCCTTTTTAATAAGGGCTACTGCAGCCTCGTACATCCTGTCAAAGTAATCCGAAGCAAAGAAAAGCCTGTCCTCCCAGTCTGCCCCGAGCCAGCGTACATCCTCCTCTATCGATTCCACAAACTCGGTTTTTTCCTTGGTAGGATTGGTATCATCAAAACGGAGGTTGAACTTTCCCCCATATTCCTTTGCCATCCCGTAATTTAAAAGTATGGATTTAGCGTGTCCTATATGTAAAAAACCGTTGGGCTCGGGAGGAAACCTGGTATGAACCGTGTCATAAACTCCCTCCGCAAGGTCTTTATCTATTTCCTGTTCAATAAAATGCTTCCCCTCTGCCATGTCAATCTCCCGCAAATTCAAGACCTGCCTAGAAGCGCAACTCTCCCACAGCAGATTCTTATCTTCTTTCTTTCGTTCGTTAAATTATATATCAGTTTCGACCAAAAAACAATTCCGGCTGCACTTTCCGTTTACCTGTTACTGTTCGCAGCCTTTCAGGCTTCGAACGTAACGTTTATCTTCTATCTCCGCCGCCGGGTCCCCCTCCGTCATCGGATCCCCGCTCCGGAGCGTCTCCTCCGCGCTCGCCTCCTTCTGCATGGTCACCGCCGTCTGAGTGTCCTCCCTCAGGAGCGTGGTCTCCGCCAGCCTCATGAGTATTTTCACTGTCTGAGCCACCGGTGCTTTGTGTCCCTGTACCGTAGCCGTTGGGGGGCGCGATATCGGGAATAGCAGAGTTCGCGTTGCCATTATTTATTCCGGGGATCGCAACAAACAGGTCAGTGTTATCCATCGCTCCCGAAGGTTCGGCTACCACCGGAGCAGCCCCCGAGGGGGAAGTATCGGGAGCCTGCCCGGGTGTATCTGTGCCGCTGCCGGACTCAGGCTGCCCGGCAGCGGTTTGCGGTATGTCGGTAGAATTTATCTTATTTTCGGGAGTGTCCGGCATCCCAAACGAAGCGCCGTCATTTCCCTTATCGTTTTCATCCTCTTTATCAATGTCCTCTCTGTCATCACCGGATGCGCCGCTGTCTGCGTCAGTGGTATCGCTTTCCGGAGCCTTAAACGGCATAGCAGTCTCCATCCCGCTGTTTTCCTTAAGTGGCTCTTCCGGCTGTTCCTGAATTAGCGGCTCACCTTCCTCCGGCAACGTCTGCTCCTCCGGGCTCTCCTCCTCTTTCCCCTGCTGCGCTTTCTCAAGGGTGTCCAGGGCAATATCCACAGCCTGGTCGAAGGTCTTTCCGGCGACACCTGTTAAAAGCTCCTCCGGAAGCTCCTCCTCATTATCCCCGGCTGCTTCTACCCTGACCACCCTGTCGAAAACATTTAATTTATAAGAGAGAGAGGGAGTTGTCGTTGAAATTACTGTCTTTACCGGAGCCGCATAAACGCTCATCCCTCCGGCTATTATCAGTACTGCCGCCACTGCAGCGGCCTGCGATGCATGTCTGTATATAAAACGGCTTATAGAGGCTATTGTGCCTTTCTTTACCGCCCTGTCTTCGTATTCATAAACAGGAGTCCCATCCTCCATGGGGAGCACCTGCTCTACAAGCTCAAGAACCTGACCGCGGCTGTAATTCCTGTTTTCAATTATTCTGACCGAACCGTCGCCGTCTAATACGGCAGCCCTTTTCCCGTCGGTCTTTAATACAACCGCCTTCATTTATCCTCCAAATCCCGTATTCCGGGTCTTTAATTCATTTTTGATAAAACCTAAATATTCTGACAGTGCCGGATAATCCCCGTCCAGGATAAGGGTACTGGTCACAAGGTATTTTCTGTGCTTATCTATGAGTTTTACCGAAATGCCGCTCCTTTTTATAATATCCTTTACGGGAAGCTTCCTCAGCCGCTTTAGCGCCTGAACCAGGGGCGGCGGCAGGAAGATGGACTTTATGACCTCCGCGCAGGCATTTCTCGTCTTGACTGCCTTGGGCGAACTCTCTTCAAGTTCAAAGAAAGAGATATTATAAGCCTTGAGCTCCTCCTCGAGGGCATCTATCTCGTCCTTAAGAGTGCTGTCCGGCATTACGTATGAATTATCACTTACCTCCAGCTCGGCAGCCAGATCTCCTGACTCCTCATTTGTGTTACCGTCAAAGGCCTCGGGATCTACCGGACGCTCGGCATATCTGGAAGTTCTCCTGTATTCGTCCGTTATCCGGTTCTTTATGAGTACAGCCGCGAGATTCCAGAAATCTCCCCGGTCGCTGTCGTACCTGTCTATTGCCTCATTTACCGCGGACAGGGCAATAGCCCACTCATCATCGGACCTTGTCACCGATGAATGGGTTATTTTGCCCGTCAATCTCAATATGTGCTGCTCATTGTCCTGCAAAAACCGGTTTCTTTCACCCGGATCGTTCTTCGCTTTGACAGCCCTTAAGGAGTCCGCGTTTAATTCCATATATCCTTTATTTAAATAATCCTCCAAACCAGCTCCCGATGCTGCTGGCCATATTCTGCAGAGCCGTTCTTGCCCTGTTGATTATGCCGACTGCACCTGTCGCGGAAGTCTCGTCCTCGTCCGAGTCAGGCTTCTCCGGAGCCTCGTCTCCCTTGGGCTTCGCCGGAGCCAGATCTCCCTCAGGCTTCTCGGGAGGGGCTATAACATTTCCATCCTCGTCAACGGGGGGCTCCATGAGCTCCTCCTCGCCCTCGGGTCTTTCCGGCATATTTTCTGCGTTACTGTAATCTGCTATATCTATATCCGCTTCCTTCAAAGCGTCAAGAAGCGCGGTCCTTGCCTCAGCTGCTGCCTCTCTCAAAGACGAAAGAGTCTCCTCGTCCGTATCTTCTGCATCGAGAGCAGCCTTTTCAGCGTCCATAGCAGCTGTATAAGCACTTAAGAGCTCTGAAAGGGATGCTGACGTATCCTCATCCTCGATAGCCGCTATTGCCTCGCTAAGAGCATCGGTGTCGATCATAGCCGGCATCATACCGCGGGGATTAAAGCCTTCGCCCTCTTCTCCTTCCGGCTTTTCCGGAGGAGCTATCGCATTGCCGTCCTCGTCAACAGGGGGCTCCATGAGCTCCTCTGCCCCTTCGGGCTTCTCGGGTGCAAGGTCTCCCTCGGGCTTTTCAGGTGCCAGGTCGCCTTCGGGCTTTTCGGGCGGCTCCTCTCCCTCCTGCAGCTGTGCCGGAGGTGCCATCCTCTGCTGCTGTCCCATCGCGGGAGGTGCGGGCGGCTGCTGGGTATTGCTGCTGCCAGTATTCTGTGTCAGATTGGATAATAGCTCACCTGTAGCCAGGGAATAGGTATTCCCGCTGTAATTAAAGGTCTGGTTTTCTACATCAATAGCGGTGGCTTCGCTGCTTCCGCCATCTCCGCCGCCACGGTTGCCGCCTCCGGGACCTCCAGGACCGCCTCCGGGACCAGCAAACGCCGCTACCGACATACTGACCGTAAGAATACCTGCGAGGGATACTGTCGTCAATTTCTTTGTAAATCTTCTGTTTATCATCTTGTTTTCCTCCATATCTCTGTTTTTGATTTCTCTTATCTCGACGTTAACGTTCTTGGATAGTAACTGTTCAAAATCGTTACTTTGATATTCTGTAATACGTCTGCCCTGATTCAAAAACGGGGGTTAGAGGAAACTTTTTCAAAAAAAATTTTATCAGAGGAAAAGAACGGAGACAAGCAAAAAACAGCAGCCTAATGGACTGCTGTTTTTAAAATGCTGATGTCCAGAATCGAACTGGAGACCCCCGCACTACCAATGCGGTGCACTACCGACTGTGCTACATCAGCTTATTTAGCGCTGCCGCTCATCTGCAGCAGCAAAACGTATTTTAACAGGAATAGTGCCTCCTGTCAATCATGAAGTTTTGCGAGCGAGGTGCAGAGACTCTCTGCCTTACAATCTCATAGGCGAGCACTCCCGCTGCCACCGAGGCGTTTAAGGAATCTATATCCCCCTTCATGGGTATGGCAGCCACGTAGTCGCACTTCTGCCTGACGAGCCTGCCTACCCCGCTGCCCTCCGCGCCTATGACCAGCCCTATGGCTCCCTTGAGGTCGAGGCTGTACATCGTCTCGCCGTCCATATCCGCGCAGACGAACCACAGACCCTTCTCTTTAAGCTCATCTATGGTCTGACCCAGATTTGTTACCCTTGCGACCCTGGTATAGTTGATGGCTCCGGCGGAGGCCTTCGCCACCGTGGAAGTCAGCCCCACGGCTCTGTTCTTCGGGATGATGACCCCGTGGGCTCCGCAGACATTCGCCGTCCTTATTATTGCCCCCAGATTGTGAGGATCCTCGATATTGTCGAGCAGAAAGATAAAGGGCTTTTCGCCCTTCTCATCGGCATAAGCGAGAATATCCTCCACCGAGGAATACTCGTATGCCGCCATATAGGCTATGGCTCCCTGATGCTTGCCACCGGGGGAAAGCTGGTCGAGCCTCGTCCTGTCGACAAAATCTATCCTTACGGAGTGCTTCTTAGCCTCCCTCTTTATCGTCTGCATGGCGCCGTCCCGGGCTCCGTCCAGTAAAAAAAGCCGGTCGATGCTCTTTCCCGCGCGAAAGGCCTCGATTATCTCGTTTTTTCCCTCTATGGTAAATTCATTGTCTCTCATAAAAACCCCTTCATAAAACGGGCGAGCTTTCTGCTATATTTACTCTTTACCACGCCCTCAGCAGCAGGTGCTTCGGGCTGATTGAACATAGCTACACTCCCGGGTCGCATATCTCATATGCTTTTTCCATTATCTCCCTTAACCTCTCCTGCCTCTCCATAAGGTAGAGCCACCCCAAAAGGGCTTCAAAGCCCGTGGCCTTGTGGTACTCGGAGGGCGTGGCATTCTTTGCCATTGTAGCGGTATTGGCGTTCTTCCCCCTGCGGTAGATGTCCTCCTCCTCTTCGGTTAAGAAGCCTTCCTCAATAAGCCTATCTACGGCTTCGGACTGGGCTCTTGCACTGACATATTTCGCCGTCCTCTGGTGCAGCTTTTTCGCCTGGCAGTTGGCTCTTCTAACCACCTTATCCCTTATAAAGAGGGAATACACCGCGTCCCCGATAAAGGCAAAGGTTATAGGGGAATAGGTCCTTATTACGCTCTCTTCCATTTTACCCCGGCTCTCGTATCTTCCAGTATTATCCCGGCTTCCTTTAGCTGGTCGCGGATCTCGTCGGCTCTTTTGAAGTTTTTGTTCTTTCTGGCGTCGTTCCTCTCCTCGATCAGCTTTTCAATCTCCTCGTCCAAAAGCTCAGAGCCGGACTCGGCTTCCAGTCCCAAAATATCCATGAGCCTTACGATTGTGTCTTTTATCCCGGACAGATATTTTTTTGAGCTGTTCTCATTCGCCGTGGTATTGGCGTGGCGCACCAGCTCAAAGACAGTACTTATAGCATCCGCCGTATTCAAATCGTCGTCCATGACCTCGTTGAACTTATTTACGAAGTCCTCCGCCGTCTTAAGACCCTGCGTCTCTTCCGGGCTCAGGTCCTTATCCTCGGCATTTCCGATAAGGAAGCTTAAGTTCTCCACCGCCGTCTTTATCCTCTTTAACCCCTGTGCGGCGGACTCCATAAGCTCCGCGGAGAAATTAAGCGGCGAGCGGTAATGCGCCGAGAGCATGAAAAATCTCAAGACCTCCAGATCGTATTTTTCCGAGATGTCCCTTACAGTAAAGAAATTCCCGAGGGACTTGCTCATCTTTACGTTGTCTATATTTAAAAAGCCGTTATGCATCCAGTAGTGGGCGAAGGGCACTCCATTAGCCGCCTCTGACTGGGCTATCTCGTTTTCATGGTGGGGGAAGATGAGATCCTCGCCCCCGGCATGGATGTCGATAGTTGGACCGAGATACTTCTTCGCCATGACCGAGCACTCTATATGCCAGCCGGGCCTTCCCTCGCACCAGGGCGACTCCCAGTAGGGCTCTCCCTCCTTCTTCGGCTTCCACAGCACGAAGTCCTGGGCATCCTCCTTGCCGTCTCCGCCGGACACCTTGAGATCCCTGCCAAAGGCGGAATCGAGGTCGTCCATATTCTTATGGGAAAGCTTTCC
>JAGBNT010000023.1 GCA_017634255.1 Lachnospiraceae bacterium | reverse complement strand
GCCATTACGAGGGCATCCAGAGTCACATCGTTCCTGTAATCCTTGGGAAAAAGAGGTCTCATGGGACGGTCTATAACCCTTGCGGTAAGGATGGAGTTTTCGGAAGCCTTTCCCTCCCTCTTGTTGAAACCGCCGGGCATCTTTCCCACTGAATAGAATTTTTCCTCAAATTCCACTGAAAGCGGGAAAAAGTCTATGCCCTCCCTGGGCTCCTTAGACGCCGTAGCCGTACAGAGTACGGTGGTGTCTCCATAGTGCATGAAGGCAGCTCCGTTTGCCTGCGCAGCCACACGCCCTATATCGATAGAGAGCGTCCTTCCTCCGAGTTCCATTGTGTAAGTTTTGTATTCTGCCATTTCTTCTCCTTCTGCCACGGAATGTGGCGATCTTAATAAATATCTTAGGATCTGTTACAAAATAAATTTATTTATGAACAGCTCCTTAGTAATACTGCAAAAAGCGGGATAAAATGACTTTATCCCGCTTTAATCAATTACTTCCTTATACCAAGCTTTTCGATAATAGCACGATATCTGTTGATGTCCTTTTTCTTAAGATACTGTAAAAGTCCTCTTCTTTTACCAACCATCTTAAGAAGTCCCCTTCTTGAATGATGGTCCAGCTTATTGACCTTTAAGTGCTCTGTGAGCTCCTTGATTCTCTCTGTAAGGATAGCTACCTGAACCTCGGGTGAGCCTGTGTCTCCCTCCTTCATGCCGTAGGTCTTGATAAGCTCTGCTTTCTTTTCTGTTGTGATCATTTCAATTCTCCTTTCAGATTAAAGACGGCGTTTATTCATGCGCCGCAATTTCCGCCGTTCACCAGGCTGCCGTAAGGATAAGTCCCTTAAGGAGTATGGACAACTGAGCAAAGGCACGTACTGATAAACTATACTACTTGTTGCCCTATGCGTCAAGCGCTTTGTGATACCCCTTAACCTACTCCTTAACCTCACTCCTCGCTATATTGATCCAGTATGGTCATATCCCTGTTGATAACAGTGTCTTTGTCCACACTCTCACCCGTATCGACGTTGTACCAGCGCTCAAAATCCCCCTTATTGCGGGGTTCGGGGTCAAAGTCCAGCTTCTCACCCTCTATGATGCCTAATATCGTATTGGCGTTAACCATTGAATCCACAATCGTAACCCTGCAAAGCTTCTTATATTTCCCCTCTAAAAACAGCTCGTCAAAAAACTCCTTCCTTTCGGACATAAAGGTGTTGATACGCTCCCTTTCATACTCTCCAGTAGTCGGGGAATAATCCCACCTCGTAGAATCCATATCGTCGTCGTCCTTTATCCTGTCAATAAGCGCATCTACCTTTTTTTCCTCGATGAGCTTTCTTATCATCGGTTCAAAATTGTCCCTGTACTCTGACACCACCATTTCCATAAACCGCTCATTATTGAATATAAGATCATGAAACAGCATTGTATGGTTACGGTACCAGGTAAAATAGGAAAGGAACCTGTTGCAGTCCGGAAAGGAGGAGCCATCGGCGTTCATTGACTTGTCATAGTCCCATACCGGTCCCGCATAGATATGGGGATCTGTTTTGTCCGAATCCTTGTAGAAAAATGCGCTGGTCCTCTGCGCCCCGTCATTTTTCACAAATTCCTCAAGGAGATATTTATCTGCAAAGCTCTTTATATCCGCTATATCCTCTATATCCTCCCCATTTCTTGCGCGTCTTTCGAGCTCAGCGAACCGGTCCGCTATATATTGTGTCTCCTCGATGGAGGCATATTTCGGCGCCTTTAAAACATATCTGTCCCCTAAAGGCGTAGTAAATTTACTTACTTCAAAATCAAACTTCTCTCCGTAATCCCGCTCGATAATATAGCCTCCGGTGATATCGGGAGGGTTTCCCGCCAGCTCATAGCCGTCGCATATGCATCCTCCCTTCGAAACGGCACCTGAAATATGGCGGTAATTATATATCTCCGCCTTATTGACCATGGTATTATCCAGATTGAGGTCGTTTATCTCTATCCTTCCGCTGCCTACCGAGACCTTCTCCATAAGCTGATACAGCCCGTTGTAATTGCCGTTAAGATAGACCTCGGCATATTCCTGCCTCGGAGTATATTTAAAGCCCGTATTTTCGGACATATAAAAGGCAAGTGAGTTTCTTATATTTGATAAGTCCATAACATTGGAAAGAAGCACCCATTTTTCGGATTTCGGCATCCCGAGAAGCGAGGCTTCCCTGCTCAAAACGATATTATAGGACTTCTTATCCCGAAGCCAGCTCTGGTTTCCGTGCCCCTTTATATATTCTAGGGAGCCTGAATAGTCCAATTCTCCCTCTCCGTTAAAGATAAGGATGCTCCCCGGCTCTAAGTGCTCCTTGTCATTGTTTATCGCATTGAAATTTCCCGAGTCGGTATAGACAAAGATCGAGGGCAGTCCCCTTGCCCTAGTGACCATGAAAAACTCCTCCGGTTCGCTCTCTCCTCCCGGATGCACGAAAGCCGCTCCATAGGCTCTATCCACCTGCAGCGGCAGAATACTGTCCCCGTCTTTTAAGGTAAAACGGTTGCCCTCTTCGTCACGAAAGGCAATGCTCATGTTGTCCGGGATTGAAATATAGGATTGCTGAGTATCAGCTATCGAGGGCAGAAAGATGAAATGCTGCTCCCTTTCATTCGTAAAGCAGGACAGGCTTATAACCGAGTTTTTCCCGTTCACACTGCATAAAATGCCGTCAAAAAGACCGCCTTCTATAGCTCCAGCCTCTATGCCGCTTTCCGGGGAAGCCTCCTCACTATAAGCTTCCCCGTCAAGGAGCTGCTTTAGATCATTTCTTGCAGCTATTAAAGTTAATGCAACAGATATGACAATAAGTACAACAAACAGAAACCCAAACACTAAATTGTGTTTTTTCATAGATCAGTCTTTAATTATCCTCCTTACCGCCGCGGGGGTACGATAATAAGCATTGTTGATCTTTATACCCGATTTAGGATTGGACGCATTTATAACCTGTCCGTTTCCAATATATATCGCAACGTGATTTATCCTGCCTGCCTTTGAATAGAAGAACAGGTCTCCCGGCCTTGCCTCGGAAGCCTTGATCTTCGTGCCGCAGGTAGCCTGCTGCCGGCTTGTCCTCGGCAGCGAATAACCGTATTTCCTGAATATCTGCATAACGTAGCCGGAGCAGTCGCAGCCCTTCGTAAGCGAGGTTCCGCCCCATACGTAAGGATTGCCCAAAAACTGCTTCGAATAGTTTACAAGGGATACCCTGACATCCGATACACCCTGACCATAGCGCAGCTCCTTCATCGTTACCGCCTTGTCGAGCTGCTCAGACAGCTTGACAAACTCGCTGCTCACATAGCCTTCGTCCTCGTCTATCTGTATCTTTACCCAGTCCTCGCTTCCGTCTCCCTCTATGACCTCCAGCTCCTCGCCGATGGGAACCATAGTAAGCACTATCGAATCCGTGGAAGCCTCTTCCCGGACAAAAAGCGTGGTTGTAGTGACCTCAGCCATAAGCCGGACATATTTCTCTGCCGCTTCCAGGGCAGCCGAGCCCATGATGAGGTATTCGCTCTTTACGTAGCCCTCCACCTTTCCGGATTTAATATGTGTCCAGTTACCGCTGACATCTAATATCTCACAGCCTGCATGCTTGGTCATCTTGCCTGCCAGATCATAGTCCTCTCCGGGTCCTACACGGACGTTCAGGTGGTTTTCGACCTCTGCTATGCCTAAATTCGTATAGCCCGCAATAAGCCCGTCCCCGTCCATATCAAGAGCCATGGTATCTATGACTCCGAGCGCCTTGACGCCGTTTTTCTCAGCGTCCACTCCAGCCGCCAGTTCCAGCTCCTCAAGGTACTTATCCTCGTTCTTTATGTCCAAAGCTGCCGCGCCGATCTCGGTATGGGCCTTTTTCCCCTCATCCGCGTCGCTGCCGCCCTCCCTTGAAACACTGTTGGAGACCACTGAATCAGAAGAGACACCGGAGGCAGAAGAATAAGTCTTCGTTATCCCGTGTCCTCTTGAAATTCCTGCAAGCGCAGCCTCTGCCCCCGCCACGATCACCATGCCGTCTGCGGCCATGACCTGCCGCACCGAACCCAGGCTCAGTACGATAAGCAGTATCATCGCGATAAGGCTCTTTTTCCTTTTGGTCCTTTTCACCTGTTTACCGCCTGTTTTAAGGTCGTATCTTCCAGCTCGCTGTCCCTTATGGCAAAGGCGATATTCGTAGCGTGGTCCGCCACCCTTTCCAGACCGGAGATGATGTCTGAGAATATCATTCCCGCTTCGGGCGTACACTCATTGTTCTGCAGTCTTAGTATATGGTTGTCCTGGATCTGCCTCTCCTTTATATCTATCTTATCCTCAAGCTCCTCGACATCCTTCATGTGCTCGTCGGAATCATTGGAAAAGATCTCAATGGCATACTGCACGATAAGGTTGACCATATCCAAAAGCTCGCCCATCTCCCGCTGTGCCTGGGGTGAGAAATTGGCACCCCTCTCTATCCTGACCTTGGCGGCATCCGCCACATTCTCAGCATGGTCGCCTATCCTCTCGATATCGTTAGCTACATGGAAAAGGGCGCCGATCTGGCGCAGATCGTCTACCGGCAGGTTGGTCTGGTTTATCTTTACAAGGTAATTCGTAATGGAGTGGTTCAGGAAGTTTATATTTTTCTCGACCTCATAAACCTCGTTGATATCGTCCTCGTCGAGGGTTATAAGGGCGTTCATTGCCCTGTTTATATTTTCGCTCGCAAGAGACGCCATACGGTTAAGCTCCTTTATTGCATCCACGACTGCGGTTGCGGGGGAAAAGATCACCGAGGAGCCGATATACTGCAGCTTGAACTGTGCACGATAGCCAACGCCCTCGTCCTTTCCGGGAACGACAAGGTAGGTGAGGTTGACTATATAGGTGGTAAAGGGCAGGAGCACCGCCACCTGGAATATCTTGAATATCGTATGGGCGTTCGCTATCATACGCCCGGGATTTTCAGAAATAGAATCGAGCATCATCATTACGTAGTCCATGCCGAACATCAGAATGAAGTACATTATGATCGTACCGATGATATTAAATTCAAGATGAATTAGGGCTGCCCTCTTCGCATCCTTGTTTCCGGCTATTCCTGCCAGCAGGGCGCTCATGCAGGCACCGATATTACAGCCCAGGATAATGTAAAGACAGATGGGCACCTCAAGGAGTCCCTGATTTGCCATCAAAAGGAGGATGGAAACCGTCACCGAGGAGCTCTGGATTATCGCAGTGAGGATAGTTCCCACTATTATCGCCATTATAGGAGAGGTAAGGGCTCCAAGGATATCCTTTACCAATGGAACGTCCTTCATGACGCTCATGGTTTCCGACATCTGGTTAAGTCCCAGGAAAAGCACACCGAAACCGGTTATTATATCCGCCACCTTCTTAACCATTGCATTCTTGGAGAACATCGTAAAGAGCACTCCGACGATCAGAAATACCGGAGCCACCTCCGAAAGGTTGAAGGAGACCAGCTGGGAGGTTACGGTAGTACCAATATTTGCTCCGAGTATGACTCCCGCCGCCTGGTACAGCGTCATAAGTCCCGAATTCACAAAAGAGACCACCAAAACCGTACATGCGCTGGAGGATTGGATAGCCGCCGTAAAGGCAACTCCAACCAGCATACCCACAACACGATTAGAGGTGATCCTTTCCAGGATCCCTCTGAGTTTTGCACCTGCTGCCCGTTCTATACTGTCTCCCATAAGCCTCATCCCGTATAAGAACAGTCCGAGACCTCCGACCATGGGGAGAACGATGGATAAGATCATAACTTATGCGCTCCGTTATATTTCTGCTTCCTAAAAGTTTCCTACTGAAAGCGGTTTTCGTGAAAGCGTATCGCTTTTATTTTATCATATAGCATCTGTTTCTTCAACTCATCGACATTTTCAAATTTTTTCTCTGCACGCTGGAAATGCAAAAGCTCTATCTTAAGCTTCTCTCCGTAGAGATCGTCGTCGAAATCTATTATATGGGTCTCCACCGTTACGGCTCCCCTGTCGCTGACCGTGGGCTTTATGCCTATGTTCGTAAGCCCTCTGAAACGCTGGCTTCCCACATAGACATAGGACTCGTAGACCCCGAACGGAGGGAGTATCTTGTTTTCCTCGGGATTTATATTGACCGTAGGCATCTCTATCTTTCTCCCAAGAGCTCGTCCGTGGATGACCTTTCCGTAGACCGCGTAGGGGTGTCCTAAAAAGCTTTCAGCCTTCTCCATCCTCCCCTCCTCCACAAAGCCCCTTATGGCTGTCGAGCTTATCTCCTGCCCGTCCATTACCACCTTGTCCACCAGGACCGCCTCGTAGCCTAAAGCAGCGCTCCTTTCTTTAAGGAGCTCGAAATTTCCACGGCCCCCAGCCCCGAAGGAACAGTCGGCTCCCGATACTATCGCCCTGGCTCTTAACTGCCCGACAAGTATCTCCTTTAGAAAGACCTCCGGGTCAATCCCCATGGTTTCGTCATTTACGGGGTATTCCACAAGGTAATCCGCCTTAAGCTCGGCGCATATCTCCCGGCGCTCCTCATTGGTCGTAAGCATCGGGGTCTTTCTCCCGCTTAAATACTCCATGACCGAGGAAGCAAAGGTAAATACCAGCGTCTTTAAGCCCCTCTTCCTGTATGAGAAAACCTCGTCAAAAAGCCTCATATGTCCAAGGTGGATGCCGTCAAATTTCCCCATGGCAATGGCGGTATCCGAATCTATCCTTAAATTGTCTAAGTCAGAAAATATCCGCAAATCCGGCCTTCTCCGTTCTCTACCTCATAGAGTGCAGCAAAGGTGCCATCGCTTAAATACACCCTGCACCTTCCGTCCTTAAATCCCTTAAGCTTAAGCCTGTTGCCGTTTTTTACAGCCCTGTCGGTGTCCGCTCCGGCTGAGACATAGCTTTCGCAGTCCTTAAAAATAGCCTCCGGCGGTATTATAAGCTCTTCTATCCTTCCGTCTTCGGCGATATTTTGTATCTCCTTTAGTGTATGCGCCCCTGAAAGCTCAAAAACCCCGGCTTTAGTGCGCCTAAGGCTCTCCATCGCCGCCCTGCAGCCGAGCGTCTCGCCTATATCCCTGCAAAGTGACCTGATATAGGTCCCCTTGGAGCAGCCGACAGTGAAGCTGACCCGCGGCAGGCTGATATCGCCGATGTCTATGTACTTTATAGCTACCCGCGAGGGGCTCCGCTCTATTACCTTCCCCTCCCGCGCATATTCATAGAGCTTTTTGCCGCCTATCTTTTTTGCCGAATACATGGGA
The DNA here is from genome assembly GCA_017634255.1 of Lachnospiraceae bacterium. The sequence continues at coordinate 1,740 of JAGBNT010000023.1, read as the reverse complement.
GGTATCTGGTCATATTCTCCGATAAACGAAGCTATGACCTCCCTTACCCTGCTTTCATCTATTCCGGTAAGGGATCTCTCGTCGAGTATCCTGCCCGTCATATCCTCTGTATCGGTGGAAACCCCGAGCCTCATAACGCACTCATATTCCTTGTCGGTATCGGTGAGCAGGCTGACGAGCTTTGTAGAGCGCCCGAGGCAGACCGGCAAAAGTCCCTCTGCCTCAGGGTCAAGGGTACCCGTATGCCCTATTTTTTTCATATTAAGGAATTTACGAAGAAGGGCTACAACATCATTAGACGTGTAACCCCTTTCCTTAAATACAAGCAATATTCCGTTATAGCTGTTCTGATTCCTCAAGCTCTTTTTCTACGTACTCCGAAACGTTGTTGATTATATCGTGCACGGTTCCTGACATGGTAAATCCGGCTGCCCTTTTATGACCGCCTCCGCCAAACCTGGAGGCTATCCTGGAGACATCCACAGTGTCCTCAGAACGCATCGAGACCTTGTATACCATGGGCTCACGCTCATACATGAAGATGGCGCACTGAACCCCGGCAGTACATTTTAACTGGTTCACTATTCCGTCCATGTCCTCGGAGCTCACACCGTAAAAATCCATGGTCTTATGATCCAGGGCTGAAAAAATACACTTGCCGTCCAGGATCAGTATGCTCTCCAAAACCGCCCTTCCCATGATCTGATTTTGCACATAGCTCTTTTCATAGAAGGATTCGTCAATTATCCGCGAAAAATCAAAGCCGTAGGAAATAAGCTCCGCGACCGTCCTTAAGGTCTTCGGGGAGGTATTGGCGAACCTTAAAACCCCCGTATCGTGGATTATCCCGGTATAGAGGCACTTGGCTATTTCCTCGTCAATATATTCGTGGTGGATTATATCGTATATAAGCTCACTGGTGGAGCTGGCTTCGGGCTCGATAAACATATGCCTGGCAAAGCCCGTATTGCTGATATGGTGATCAATACAGACAGTCTCCTTTGCATCCACAAGGAACTTATGGGCGCTTCCAAGCCTGTTGGCATCCCCGCTGTCAAGGGCAAAAAAGATGTCGAACTCAAACTCTGTATAGAGCTCCTTATCCGGTGTCGTAATCGTGTCATATCCCTTAAGGAAGGAATATTTACCGGAGGGCTGCTCTAAAAACACCGTTGCCCTCTTATCGGGATACCTTTTTTTAAGATAGTTTTGCAGTCCCAGACAGGCGCCCACACAGTCTCCGTCCGGGTTGGTATGCCCCGCTATTCCTATAGTAACCGCGTTTTGTACAAGCGCTTCTAAATCTATCATTTATCATCCTCTTCTGCCGCTCTGCCTTCGTTATCCCGTCCGATGACCTCATCGATCTTCTTTGACATATCCACGCCGTATGCGATCGAATCATCCATAATGAAATTAAGCTCGGGAGTATTCCTTAAGTTGAGCTCATGCGCAAGCTCACGGCGTATATATCCCTTTGCGGAGTTAAGCCCCTCTAATGTCCTCTCCTTTTCCTCCGCTCCTCCGAGAACACTTACCATTACACGGCAGGTCTTAAGATCGGGGGCTACATATACATCAGTAATCGACGTCATTATCCCGACCCGGGGATCCTTTACATTTCTTATTATCGAAGACAGGGCACGCATTACCTCACCGTTTACCCTGTTGTTTTTAGTAGAATTTTTTCTCATGGCTGTATTTTACCGGCGAGCCGCAGCTTTACGGCTCCCTCCCGCT
>JAGBNT010000022.1 GCA_017634255.1 Lachnospiraceae bacterium | reverse complement strand
TATGAAGGATGAGATTTATTTTTTCAGCAATCTGGAAAAAGTTCTGGCGCCCATATCTCATGAGAATAAGGAAGTTATCACTACGATGTATCTGGGCACTGATAACGGATATCTGCCATCCTATGACAGATGGTCGTGTCTTTCTGAAACCCCTAAGGGTGAGACAGAGGTTTACAACTATTTTGAATCAGAATGGTATCAGACCGGAATGAAAGAGGACGGTGTTTTTTTCACCAGTCTTTATACAGATGTCATGGGTCGGGGACTGACGATCACCATTGGCTGTCCTTATAAGGATACAGAGGGGATCGTAAGAGGAGTTGCGGCTGCCGATTTTGATATAACAGGATTGTATAATGAGCTGGTCTCTTTGGATCTCGGAGACGGAGCCTATAGCTTTGTCATAAATCAGGATAATGAGGTCATATCTCTGGATTCTACAGGAGTCACGGCAGCTGAGTTTACCGGTCTCAAAGAAGCAGAAATAAACACGATCACTTCAGGCAACAGCGGATTTTTAGAGACCAATGACGGCTTTTATGTATATGCTGCTCTTTCCCAGGTGCCCTGGACTATTTGTGCCTATGTACCCCGTGAGATCGTATTAAGTGGAGTGCAGGTTGTAGACCGCACCATTCGCTTTTCTATTTTGTTATTTGTCATAGTCGCAGCGATCATAATACTGATAGTTTTCATCGTCGCCAACAGACTTGCCAGATCCATTACCTTCCCCATGGAGCTTTTGGGACAGGATATGCAGATAATCGCTGACGGAGATCTCGATCATGTAGCCAAGGCATATAGAAACGATGAGATCGGGGATATGAGCGTCCACCTTAATGATATGGTCGATCAATTGAAGACGACACTTACCAAGCTGAAGGACACTGAGGAACAGGCTGACGCCATGGCGGAGCTTGCTAGTCGTGACTCGCTTACAGGGATCCGAAATAAAACGGCTTATGACAGTTACATACAAAGCAATGAACAGAGTTTTCTTACAGACAAGGAAGGATTCGGCTTTGCCATGATCGATCTGAACTACCTGAAAAAGACCAATGATACTTATGGACATGATAAAGGTAACGTTCTGATAATAAAACTGTGTCAGACTGTCTGTACGGTCTTTGCCCATTCTCCGGTCTTCCGTATAGGAGGGGATGAGTTTATAGTGGTGCTGAGAGGAAGGGATTATCATGACATAGATGCGTTATTGAAGGAATTTAATACAACGCTGGATGGATTTGCCAAAGACCCTTCGCTGCAGCCGTGGGAAAAAGTCTCCGCCGCTATCGGGTATGCTTTATATAACAGAGAAACTGACAAAAGCATCGATGACGTGTTTAAGCGGGCAGACAAAGCTATGTATGAATGTAAGACCAGAATGAAAGCACATCGCGAATAGATATTACTGTTCACAGCCAATGTCGTTTAATATATAAAAAATGCTTGAAAATCAAACCCCTCGTGTTTTATAGTAAACGTCAGATGAAGCAGGCGAGGACAGGAGATGCAGACGCTTTAAAGATGAATATTATTGCGGTAGACGATGAAAGGATAGCTCTGGAGGCACTGATGAGCGCCATAATCAAGGCAGCGCCGGAAGCAGGCATACATGGCTTCAGGAAGCCGGAGGCCATCTTCGAGTATATCGAGAATCTGGAGGGCGGCAGGGTCGATGTGGCTTTTCTGGATATAGACATGAGAGGCGACAGCGGACTGGATGTGGCTCGCACCCTTATCAAAAAATATTCCAATATAAACATCATATTTACAACCGGCTATTCCGAATATACCCTGGAAGCTCTGGAGATGCATGCCAGCGGCTATATCATGAAGCCGGTAACACCTAAGAGGGTTAAGGAAGAGCTGGCAAACTTAAGGTTCCCGATAGAGGAGGAGAACGGCGATGAGCTCTATGTCCGCACCTTCGGCAACTTCGAGGTCTTTGCGGGAGACGCTCCGGTAAACTTCAAATATCAGAAAACCAGGGAACTCTTCGCCTACCTGATCGACCGCAGAGGAGCGCTCTGCCGGAATAACGAGATCATCTCAGTCATCTTCGAAGACGAGGGGGACGAGGGCAGCCACGTATCGTACCTAAAAAACATCCGCTCGGACCTCCTTAACGTACTGGAGCGGCACGGCAAGAGCGACTGCCTGGTGCGAAACAGAGGAGAGATCGGGATAAAGTGGGGCTCTTTAAAATGCGATTATTTCGAGTGGCTGAACAAACCTGAGGACCCGGTGATACGGTCAAAATTCAAGGGAGAATACATGTCGCAGTACTCCTGGGCGGAATATACCCTTGGAAATCTCTTAAAGGAAACCGACTATGTTTGAGCTAGCTTTCTTTGTCATCCTCGTGACAGCTGCCGTGCTCCTCTTAATAAGCCTTGGCAAGATAAGAACGGAGCTTCAAAAGGTAAGGGAGGAAAGGCGGCTCTTGGAGGAGCGCATCAAAGAGAGCGAGGAAAAGCTAAACGACAGCTTCTCCGAGATCGACGGCATGAAGGCAAAGCTCACACTTTCTCAGATAAATCCCCATTTTATCTTTAATACCTTAAATACGATCTACTATCTTTGCGAAAAGGACAGTGGAGAGGCGCAAAACGCCATCGAAGATTTCTCGGCTTACCTCAGGGAAAACATGGATTCCATAAAAAACATGGAGCCAATCCCCTTTAATAAGGAGCTCATGCATGTAAAGCAATACCTGGAATTAGAGAAGCTTCGGTACGAGGACGATCTTAAGGTCGTCTACGACATAAACGCAAGGGATTTCAGCATCCCCGCACTGTCTGTGCAGGCTCTTGTGGAAAATGCGGTGCACCATGGGCTGGGGAAGTCAAATAGCGGCGGAACTGTCACCATAAGCTCCTGGAAGGGCAGGGAGACCATAGTAGTTAAGGTCGAGGACGACGGCGTAGGCTTTAACGTAAACGCAAAATTGTCCGACGGGAAGAGCCACACGGGAATAGAAAATGTGCGCTCGCTGCTGGAGAGGATGTGCGGCGGAACCCTGGAGATAATCTCCGAGAGGGGGAAGGGCACGGTGGCGATGATCCGTATTCCGGCAAAAAGGGATGAGGAGGGGGCGGCTACCGTTTAAAGCGCTCCTTGACGCATTTTATAGGGAAGTTTATACTCTATGTGGTTAACTGAATCTATAGACATAAAATTTGTTATGTCAAGCAAAGTGTCTTTTTTGTGTCCTTTGCTTTGATAAGATTTTGATGGCACATTTTGTGGTGTGCTTTGTTATCTACTACATGAAAATATTAAGGCGGGAGCCGAAAAAATGAGAGGGAAAACATGAGTAACAGTCAGCTCTATCCGTTTGAGAGAAACCGGTATTACCCCGGGAAAATGCTTACAAGTGTGGATTTTCAGGCCGAACAGAATTACCACATAAACAAGTCCAGATTTAAAAATTCCCTGATGTACGGTACGGGAATCCTGTGCGGACTCGGAATATTCAGTCTTGATGATCTTTCCATACTGGTGGAAAGCGGCGTCGCCATAGACGGCTCCGGGAGAGAAATAGTGGTAGACTCCTCGGTGGTCAAGAAGCTTTCCGCAATAGAGGGCTTCGACAAGCTCGAGGGAGATATAGCCTGCCTCAAGGTAAGGTTTAAGGAGCAGGATGTCCACAGCGTATATTCGGTAAATCGCCAAAAGGATGACGACGAATATGAGTTCAACCGTATTTCCGAGGGCTATGAGCTCTTTGTTACGGACAAGGACGAGTTTGGAACTGCAGGCTACGAGCTGGAGACCGAGTTCCTTGCAAAGGAGATATTCTTTAAGAGCGAGAACTTCATAGGTGAGATAAGCATGCCCGCTACCGTATGTAAAGGGCGTAACGTAAAGATCACCATGGAGATAAGGAAGCAGAGCTCGGCGGATGTGCGCTTAAGCTGCCGCGGTGTGCTCGAGTGTCCGGTATTCCTAAACCCCAACGGGGGTCATGAGATAGAGGTAGGCGCAGAGGACCTGCAGCTGGTAGAGGGCGAGAGCTACGTGCAGGAATATTGGGTAAAGGTTGCCGATACCGAGATACAGGAGACCGACCTTATCTTAAGGAGCGGCTCGGCGGCTGCCTTTGAGGACGAGAATGCCATCAGCGCTTCGCAGAACTTTACGATGCGTGTGCGCCTTAGCAAGACCGCGCCCCTGGAGCTGGTAAGCCGCGAGACAGGCAAGATAAACCTTGAGATGCGCGCCCTTGAAAACACTGACGATTCCATAAACCTGGCGGAGATAAAGCTGGTGCGTACCGACAATGCCTACGTTATAGAGGATATAGTCGAGACCGGCATAAAGCACTATATCGTAACTCCGGCCCAGGAATATTTAAGAAACAGGTATCTTTCATATTACGTCAAGGATGTAGAGCTTTCCAGACCGGGGAGCATGGAATCCGTAAGGCACAGAGAGCCTGAGAGAAAGCCTTCCGGCACCGAATTTACAAATATCGCTACCGGAACGCTGGAGATCGCCCTCGGCAGGAACGCAAGAGAGGGAGATATCCGTTATTCCGGCGAGATTACCCACGGGCTAGGACCCGGAAATATATATGTAGAGGTGGGCTACGACCACGTTACCGACGAGCCCGGGATCAATTCCAAGAGCACCATATTCGGTAATCCCGAGCTCTTCAGCAGGCAGAACAGCCGTCTGGCAGATGTGGAGACGGCGGTAAGAGTGCTTAACGACAAGGGAAGCTTTGTGGTTGCCGCGAGGCTTCTGCGTCCCGTGGACTACCTTGTACTGACCTTCCGCTGGGTTGCCATCCGCTTCCCTGCAGGAGAGGATATGGAGCTTACCGAGGACTATTACGACAAGAGCATAAGCGTAGATACGCCTACTGTCATCATGGGCACCAAGGAGAGTCACTTCTTTGGAGTACGCTTCAACAACATGAAGGCATCCAGCATCACCTACGAGCTGACGGCACCCGCCAGCGGCGAGATAAGCTCAGACGGCATATATACCGCGCCTTCCAAAGAGGGAGTATACGAGATACGCATTTACTGTACGGATATGCCTGTCATCTGCACTTACGCATATGCAATAGTTAAAAAGAAGATGATTGATGAACCGGAGGAGGATAAGCCGCTTATCAATATTCCGGGACAAGAGGGTAAATAATGGTATTTATCTCACCAAAGATGAGCTATGAGGTCACGGCGACCAGATTCAACGGTGAGGTTAACGACTGCTTTGTTGCAAAGGTTCAGGATGAGAAGAACAAAAGCCTTTACACGCTGATAGTCATACATGACCATGACACCGTCAGGACGCTCCTCGACATATTCAGGAAATCAATAAGCAAGGAAGGTCCGTTTATTGAGAGCTTTTCCAGCGGACAGGACTATGTGCTTGTATTTCCTTACAGGACTGAAAGACTCTTGGACGATTTTTTTGAGGGAGAGGGGCTGACGCTGGAGCAGTGTGAGGAGATATCAACGAATCTGATACTCTCATGTATTGCGTCCTACCTGCCCTACCCGGTGCTCTATCTTATAATAACCCAGGGAAAGCTAAACCTGTCGCGGGACAACAGCATATATCTTACTTTCGATATAGACTTAAAGGATCTCGACGAGCATATAAGGGAGAGCGACTGCGCTACCGAATGTGCGAATATAATCCTCAAGGTTCTTGAAAGCAAGATCAATGAGAAAAATATCAGCTACGAGCTTCTTTCCAAGAAGACGGGGAATCGCAGCTATTCCAAGTTCACCGAGATATACAGGGATATAAAGATAGCTTCCACCCCTGTTAAGAAAAGAAACATAATCGTAAGGATAAAGAGCTTTTTCCACAGAAATGCCGACAGACTGTTCGGTATCCTGTTCTGGGTATGTCTGATACTCGGGATAATAGCTCTGGTAATGCTTTTAACACATTTGGTATGGGGGGATATCCCGTTCTTACGGATATTCTTTAACAGCTTTAAAACTATAGGGACGGAGAGCCTGCTTAAATGAATCTGCGCACACGTATTATAGCCTGTTTATGTATCATCAGTATCCTGATCTCCCTTATTATCTTTTCGGGAAGTCTTACTGATCTGAACCATGATCCCGAGTACACCGCCTTCAGCAGCGGAGTGGCTACAAACAGGGGGGTCTATTACACGGAAAACTGGAACGGTTACGGTTATATCTACCTTTTGGACAATGACGGCAAGGTGCTCGATCTTTTCGCTTCCTCGACGGTGGGAGAAAAGAGGATCCTTGACATATACGTCTACAACGGAGACCTGTACGTCCTGCTTTCTACAAATTATACCTACGAGGACGAGGAATTTACCCTTCATAAGATAGTAAGGCTGGACAACAAGATGAATCCGGTCGCACTGGTGGAAAATATCATCATAGAATCTGATGAGACTGTAACAGGATTTTCGTGCGATGAGTCAAGCTTCTACCTGACAGCCGTAGAGAGGAATGGAAACGAGCTTAACGTTTACGACATCCCCAGGGATGAGATGATAAACTTGGATTCCGATGAGGCAGCCGATGGAAGCGACAAGGATAAGGACGAGCAGAAGAGGAGCGATGATTATCAGATACCTGCCAGCATAGTCTACAGGGAGGCGAGTCCCGGAAAATTCTTTGTCCAAGCTGAGTATGCGGATTCCGTTCTAAACATCAGAACAGACTCGGATGCACCCAGCGGAACCTTCAGGGCCGACAGCAGGGTAAAGAGCGCCGTAGACAATATACATTTTGACTTAGGGGATAATATCAAGCTTTACAGCAGATACCTGCTTTACTGGATCGGCGGCATCCTTATATGGTTCATCCTCATGTTCCTTTTCATCTATGCCATAAGGAACAGGAACAGGGTCGTATACGTTTTGATACTCGGGGAGCTTATCTTCCTCATAGCTCTTGCAGCCAGCTTTTTCTTTGTCCGTTACCAGTACAGCTACGCCGGAACGAGGGAATATTCAAGGTTTGCGGTTCTGGCTCTAAACGGCGAGATGGATATGCTCGGAGACCTGGACAGGGTGGAATTTGATTCCGGAAATTATTTTTCCAGCGAGGATTACAGAAGGCTGCAAAATTCCCTTTCCAGATTTGTACAAAGGAGCGGGAACAGCTCGGTATTCAGCGATGTATTTATAATGAGGCTTAAGGACAAGGCGATAATGACCGGGGTAAGCGGACGGAACAGGGAGGATGCTTCCTGGGAGTACGGCGGAGCCATGACGGAGCTCAATGACTCCTTAAAGAGCAGCCAGCCTTATGCCTATGAAAATTTGACCGTAGACGGAAATAAATATATGGCGGTCGGAGTCCTGGACGATGACAAGGTGATCCATAATTATGCTCTGGTCGGGATAATCTCCAGAACGGACCCCAACCTGGGCTTCTGGGGAAATGCAAGGGGAGTTATCATACTCTTCATCGTGGTATTCATCCTTGGCAGCGTACTCATGTTCATTGCCATGTACCTGCAGTCCATCGACCTTAAGAGGCTGGAGGAGGAGATGAGGGATGTGGCTTTGGGAAATACCTCAATAGATATACCCTCTACTCCCGCAAGGGATATGCAGTCCATGTGGTCGTCGCTATCAGAGATAGTCAAGCGGATAACGGAGACCAATTACGAGAGATACAGGATATTCGAAGCATATTTCCGTTTCGCTCCGAAGAATATCGAGACGATAATGGAGAAGGATTCGATCTTTGATGTAAATAACGGGGACATCGTGCATACGAGCGGAACGCTCATGCTCATATCCACTGACAGCAAGGGCTTCGGCACAAAGCGTATCAAGAGCCTTAACAATATCATAGATTACATGGACAGGTACGCGGACAACAGGGACGGCATACTGGTTTCACAGGACAGCTCCCTTTCGATGATGCAGTTTTTGTTCCTTGAGGACAGCAAGAATACCTCAGAGATCGCAACGCAGTTTTTACAGAAGAATTTCAGCGACAACGGATCGGACTTCGTATCGGTATTTATCTACAAGACCTCTTTCATGTACGGAGTAGTAGGAATAAAGGAGCAGAGCCTTACCTTCCTGACCTCCAAGGATTCGCATATCGTGGAGGAATATTCGAGATGGTTTGAGTCTATGCGCATACCCCTTGTAGTGATGGAGGAGGTAAGGGAAAGAGAAAGGATCGCATCCACAAGGTTTATCGGATATATAATACCCGACCCCGAGACCGGAGATAAGATCAATCTCTATGAGGTTCTCGATGCCTGCCCTGCAAGAGACAGACAGTTAAAGCTCGTCAATAAGGAGAAATTCGAGGGAACTCTGGAGCTGTTTTATTCCAGGGATTTCTATCTCGCAAGAAACAGGTTCTCCGAGATCCTTAAGGATTGCCCGGAGGATGAGATAACCAGATGGTATCTCTTCGAGTGCGAGAGATATTTAAACGAAGCCGTAGATGAGAAGAATTTCGGCGAATTAAGAAAGAGAGACTAAGCTAGATGGGCGGAGGCAATCTTTTTCAGGTTCTTTTTGGGACGATAAAGTCCAGATTTGCGTCCATAGTTTCAAGGATAAAGCTTTGGACCAGCTGGAGCTATCTAAGAACCCGTATCACGAACCTTATAAAGGACTTCTTTTATAAGCTCCTTGATGTAAGACCGAAGAATAAGAACGATTATTATACGATGTTCGGATGGATGGTGAGTAAGAGGCTCGCCTATTTCATCATTGTATTGATAGGAGTTTTAAGCCTCTGGTACATCACCGCTACCACCAGCATCTTTTCCTCTCTCGGACCTACCGGGGGGTTGAGGACCTATAAGTATAATTCGGTGCTGCTAAGGCTGGCAAACAACAAGGTAAGGATAAAGGGCAGGTCGGACTATGTAGCCTATGTAGGCGATGTGTCAAAGGGCTATGTCACAGGACAGGGAGAGCTCTATTCTCCGCAAAATGTGCTCCTTTATTCAGGAGCCTTCCTTAAGAATAAATACGAGGGAATGGGAAGCCAGTATTTTGACAGCGGCTCCATTCACTACATTGGGAATTTCCATGACAACCTTTATGAAGGAACGGGAACGCTCTACAGGGAGGACGGTTCGGTGGAATACGTCGGAGAGTTTTTCCAGGGAATGAAGGAGGGTCAGGGAAAGCTCCAGGACGGCGGAAACAATGCTATTTATGAAGGAAGCTTCGCCTCGGACGAGATAGTCTACAGCGAGCTTTTAGGCAAGGATGCGTCGGAGATAAGGCAGATGTATTTCGGCGGTCAGGTACTGTACGAGGCGTCAGAGGACTTAGGCGGAGGCGATGCGGCGTACCTTAAGGATATCAACGCCATATGCTACGAGGTAAGCGACGGGAGTGCAGCGGACGATGCGCCTAAGACTCAGGCGGTATACGTTTTGTCCAACAAATTTAAGATCGGCTCTCTTGCGGCAGACAGCGTCCAGGAGCTCAATGCGATATTCGGGGCACCGACCTACGAGGGCAATTCGGCGGCGATCTTCCCGGAGGCGGTGGCGATAAACGCCGTAAACGTCGGGGAATACGCCATGAACGGCAGCATAAAGATGGATACCACCGAGAATTTCAGCGACGATATCATAGTAAATAGCTTTGACAAGGACTACACCGTTTACGTATATACATATGAAAGAGGAGATCTTATATACTCCTTTGTAAGCAATCAATCAGGATCAGGATTTTATTTTTATTCTATAATGAAGGCGAGCGGAGAAGCGTAGGGACAGATGAAAAGAAACGGTCTCGTTTACAAGTGCATAGCGGTAATGACGAGCCTTACACTTACTACCGGACTGCTCTCGGTCTACAGACCGGTGACGGTTTTAGCCGCTGACCAGGTGATGACGCTCCAGACGGCGCGCTCTTTGGCTCTGCAGAACAGCTCTAAGTATGAATCGGCGGAGGATGCAGTTAATTCCAAGGAGGCGGCAAGGGAGAGCGCCATAAAGTCCCTTAAGGCAAAGAAGAAGAATATGTCCACTTTCCGCTGGACGCCGCTGCTTAATTTTAAGTTTCCACAGAAAGCCAATTTTGCACAGGAATCGGAATTTCAGTTCAAGCCTATCGCGCTGCAGTCCGAGGTCTGGAAGGCGGAGCATAAGAAGCAGGACGTGGTCTTCGATGTAAATGAGTCCATAAACAAGCTTTTTACCGATATAGTCACCCTGCAGGAGAATATAAGCTTCAACGAAAAGAGGGTCGAGTCACTCGAGGACGGATTAAAGAGGAATACCGCCAAGCTCAAGCTCGGAGAGGCTAATCAGACTGATATAGACAGGATGCAGAAGAAGCTTGACACCACCAATGATACGATAGCCAGCGACAGGCGTTCTTTGGAGGCGGACCTTAAGAAGCTTACCAAGATGATAAATCTGGACGTTACCACGGGCTACAGCTTTGAAAAGCCCTATGTGGAGGCGACGATAGACCGCTCCTCACTGCCGGCTCTCATTCAGTATACCGAGGACAGGGACGAGGCGTATTATGAGGCATGCATCGCGACTACCACTGCGAGGACGCAGCTGGCTACGAATTACGATATATTAAAGAACAAGTACGGCGGAGACATGAACATCATCTCCAGTTACGTCAATCAGGCGCTGAACGGACAGCCGGTCAGCTCCAGAGCCTTCAAATCGGATTACAAGAGGTTTCTTGAGCAGATAGACAGCTATTGGGACGACACCCTGTTTTTATGGATACCGCTGTTCCTGATAATAGTAATACCCTTTGAGTGGCTTAAGGGGGACCTCGACGGTATCAGGTATATCGAGGACGACCCCTATACGCTCTACCAGAACGTTCTGGACTACGTATCAGCCGAGAAGGATGAGCAGAGCGCAAAGGAGGAGCTGGACCAGCAGGTCGAGGATCAGTTCAATAATTACATCTCCGTCCGCAACTCCTACCAGAACTTTCTTAAGCAGGTGGAAGCCAAGGAGGCTGATATGAAGGTCTTTTCCACCAAGAATAAGATGGGACTCATGACCTTTGAGGAATATCAGGACGAGCAGGACGACTACGAGGAGCTGCAAAACAGCATGCTCGATTCAATGAAGATATATACGGAAACACTTTATTCGCTGGACAGGCTTACCTGTGGAGGGGTCAGCGCACTGCTTTCGGGAACGGATATGGACATGCAGACCGCGGTAGTTGGAGAGAGCTACGTCACAGAGAATACAAAGGATGCGGTGTATTACCTTAAGTCCATCGTACACAGGGAGCTCTTTGAGCTAAGCGTACATATTCCGGAGGATTTCGAGGTCAGCATTACGGATTTCGAGCTGTGGTGCGACAACGAGCAGATCGGTGAGAGAACCCCGGTGGACAAGACGATAAGGCACCTTAAGCTGTCGAAGGACAAGGTAGACAAGGTGATGATAAGGCTCTATAACGGCGAGGAATTTGTGGATGACTGCGTTATCAATCCTGACGATGAGAGCGGAATATTGAACATTACCACGAAGCTTGAGATAAATAAGGACGAGACAGGTGATCTTGGAACCTATAACGTAACCACCAGCAATGTAACCGGCTTCATGACATTGGAGCTTATCCCTCTGGAGTCCGAGGGAATAGAGTACTTCAAGGTATTTGACCAGGAGGGCAAGGCTTTAGGAGACGGAGAGCCTGTAAGCGTCAAGAAGGGCTTTACGCATCTGGGTCTGGTTTCTACGGATCTCGATAAGGTAACGCTGGAATTATATGACGCAAATAAGAGCCTAAAATACAAGGCATATCTGGATACGCAAAACAAGAAGATAAAGAAGGACACGGCAGGTCAGAGTCAGTGAGATAAGTGGGCTTATGAAGAAGAATAAGGGATCAAAACTAATAATAAGAATAATTTCAGTATGTCTGGTATTCATCGTGGTATCGACGGCGGTGATCTCCTTAAAGAGGGATAAGGTACTGGCGCTCTTTAATAAGGATGAGGCGATAAAGTATTCGGACTATGCCGCTTCGCACACGATAGAGGATTCCACCATCTTTTACGGCACATGGCTTATAAGCATGGCGGCGATGACGGATGAGATATACGAGAAGGCAGAGACCAGCGCGTCCGAATCCAACCAGACCAACATGTACTATAAGTCAGAGCTGGCGGACGGTCAGTGGTTCGACGTAACGGACGGGGAAGGGCTTTCGGACATCATGAATACCGGAACCCCTGTACCGGAAAAGGAGCTCGCGGATCTTTACGTCCAGTATTATGTAGGGGCGGACGGTTCGGTTACCGACGTGGTCAACGGAGACAGCGTAAATCCCTTCGATATACCCAATCCCTACGATCTTTCCAAGCTCCCCGAGCTGCAGACCTTATGGATACAGTATGCTTCCTCCACCAAGACGGATCCCATAACCCAGGAGGACTACCTTAAGAATAAAAATTCCGATAATTCCGGGAATCAGAGGACGGATGTATATAACTACCAGCTCCTATCCACTTTCTTTGGTCTCAATCTAAGGGACGAGGAAACGGACGAGTGCGATGCCCAGCTGGCTAGGCTCTGGGCTTGCTACAGGAGCTTAAAGAGCTCCGAGCAGGACGAGGAGGCGGATATAATTTACGGCCTTATGTCCAAGGTGGACGCCAAGAGGCGCGGCATCATAATGAAGAAGCTTGCCGGCAACGAGCACAATGCCCTTGGAGTATTAAACTCCCTTGCAAGCGGAAAGTACTATACGGCTTTCGGAAATTTCAAGGATTCGAGCTCCGAGGAAGACGATATTTCAGATGAACCGGATTATATCCTGGAGTTAAGGGACTCGGTCAGCCACTATTTCGAATCAGGCGGCAGCGGCGGATGGTGGGATCCCCTGCAGGCGGAGTTCGATGAGTTTGGAGAGGAAGAAGAGGAAGAGGACAGCGACGACGAGGACAGCGACGATGACGAGAAGCAAAAGCCCAATCATCCCTTTAATCGTGACTCAAGCCTTATTGATGCAATAAGCGACGGGATGTCCCAGTGCCAGCAGAGCAGCAATACATATAATTCCAACGCTTTAGCGGATCAGGACAGTATTCTCGGACATGCAAACTACGAGTATTCAGTACAGGTAATAGACGAGGCTTCGGCGGACGGAGCGGCGGGACCCATCAATTTCCTGAGAGATGTCATCAATATTCAGGAAAGCCAGATAAAGAACAAGGACAGTGAATTAAATCTTCTGGACAGCACGTTTTTAAATCTGGGTGAGAGCAAATACGAATCCGTAGTTGCCGGAGGAGCTTCCGACGACTATCTGGCGGATATGGATGCCGGAGGATCGGCAGCGGCGGCGGAGAGCGCTCTTAACGAGCAGTTAAACGATGCGGAGGCAAAGCGGACGGAGCTCGAGTTCCTTATCGAAGCCTACAGGCAAAGAGAAACCGCCGAGAATGCCTATAACTACACGATGGGCGCAATTGACTGGTCGGAGGGCTTAAGGAGTTCCGTTCCCGGGGATGATTTCGCGGATAAGGCGACGGGCAGCGTGGATCTCCATATAAAGTGGCTAAAGGATCTTGCGGAGCAGATAAAAAATTCGGACGAAAGCTTAAAGAGCAAGCTGGACAAGCTTAATGACAAAAAGGCAGAGCTGCAGAGGCAGAGGGATTCCGCCCTCGACCATAACAATCTCGCAGATGCCAGGAAGCTCGATGCGATGATAGCCGCGGTGGACCAGGATATAGCGGATGAACAGGCAAAATCAGGCAACAGCGATACATCCTCTTTGGCAGACAGGATAAAGAGCAACGCCCTGGCAGCCCTCGCAGAGGACCCGAATGCGGATGTTTCCTCGGCGATGAGTGCCTTAAACGGTCTTGGAGACGAAGACGGGGCAAATGCAGTATCGGATAAGCAGGATGGCTCCGGGGACGGTTCGGGCGACGGTTCCGGCGATGGTTCGGGAGATGGCTCAGACGACGGCTCGGGCGACGGAAGCGGCTCAGGCAGTGGAAGCGGCAGCGGTATCAATATGTCCGAGGATCAGCTAAATGACCTTATAGCGAGCATTATGGGCAAGTCCATAGAGAATATGAATATGGACGAGTTAGCCATAACCACGGCGGCTCTCCAGAGATTTTCCACCCAGGGCTGCAGGGCAGCCGGAACTCTTGCTCAGAAGTGCGCAGAGCTTGGAAGGCAGAAGAACAACAAGTATTTCTACGCGAAATATAAGGATAAGACCCCTAAGTTTATCAGCATGAAGACTATAGGTGAGGTTACGGATTTCAGATATTTTTATGATAATACGAGAAAAACAGCAACCATGACCAAGGGCTCCAACGTATATATATTTAAAGCGAACGATATAAATCTCGAGAGGGGCTCTACCACGAGCAAGCTTAAATACAGCACAAAGTTTTCAAGAGTACTCTATCTGGATGAAGAGGACTCAAAGGACTTTTTCGGAGTAACCTGCGAATATGTAGACAATACCTCCTACGGAGTATGTCTTACCGGTACGATGGATGCAAGGGCAGGGGATCTCTTAGATGCCTTCTCCGGCAGCGGTGATGAGTAAAATATAGGTTAATTTTTTAAGGCAAGGGTAAGTATAAATGGCTGATTATCCCATAATTTCAGATGTTAGTGCATATATAGTAAGAACCTTAAGGGAAAAGATGTGTCCGGAGCCTATACCGTCTCCGAACAACATCGAGGTTTCCTCCCCGCTCTCACAGGACGTGGACTACATAGTAGGGCTTTATCTCTACGACATAGTAGAGGATGTACAGCTTTCAAGTCCGAGGCTCATGGAGAGGGGAAGAGCCGAGCTGTCCAAGCCGCCAAGACCGTATGCTCTATATTATATGGTCTTTATAAACGGTGGGTCCCAGATGGGACTGAAAGCACCGGATATACAAAAAATCATCGGAAGAGTCGCACAGATAGTCAATGACAACAATTCAGTGCGGCCGGATGAACTGCAGTCGTGGCTTACAACACAGGAACCTCCGATTACACTGTCTCAAGCGAAGATAAGTCTGGAGGAAAAGGTAAGGGTGTGGCAGGCTATCAACAAACCATATCAGATAAGCCTGTTCTATAAGGCGGCACCTGTATTCCTGTCGAGCGGAGAGATCATCGATACGCCCAGAGTTGTGGATGCAAGCTTCTCACTGCATACGGTGGGTGAGGATCAATATTAAGGACTCACACACAAAACATTATTACCATAGTAAGGAACTTAGAGGTTCCTAAGAAAGGAGGAAAGGATACGTGGAAGCTTTCGCTGTTCTGAGAGCAAAACTGGATCTGTTGGTGAGGCTCGTGGATACGACAACGGGAGCAACGGTAGATGAGAGAAATGTCCTTTTTATGAGAGATGAAAGAAAAGTGCGTCCGGAGGAGCGCGGAAACGGGAATTACGTATTCATAAACACCGGCAGGGAAGATTTTCTCATGCGTATAAAGGTAGCGGGGTTTGAAGAATATGTTACCCAGATCAGGTATGAAGAGCTTGACGCCAATATTCCGGAATGCGTTGCTTTCCTGATACCATCAGAGAAAGCAAAAATGGGTGAAGGCTTTTTTAGTCTCTCAGGTAATCTTCCTTTTCTTGAAGCGTTGGAGGCAATAAACTTATCCAGGATAGCCTGCACGGCCAATGAGTACACTCCTAAGAAATTGCTTATGAACGTATTCAGCAGTGCTGGAGCATGGGTCACCCTGGAGGGCAAGTATTACGGTTTATTGCAGCCGGACAAAAAAAGCTATGAAAAAATAGAGGTGCTCGGAAATGAGGGCCCTCAGGATATTAAGCTGAAAAGTCCGCTCGAGAAGGAATTTACTTCAAATCTGCCGATAATGAGGATAATCTTCGGAAGTGTAAACGAGGATGGAGACTATCTTTTAAGAGTTCGGGACGACGGAGGAGACCAGACTTACCTGGTCAGATACGTCGTGGACGGAGAAGTAAAGTTTCAGGTGGTGGACTTTTACGAAGGCGGAGAGCTAGATCCAGATAAAGCTTTCCCCACAGGCGAGTCAGACCCGGAAAACACGGAGGAGGCGGAGGGAGAAACTGAATCTGAAGCCGAGTCCAAAACGGAGGTAAAAGGTTGAGTCAGGCAGTAGTAGTCGGAGCGAATTGTATGTGCTCTTTCGGCACAACACCGGCTCCGCTTAAAGTAACATCGCAGTCAGCGGTCGTAATAGGAGGGAGTCCCGCGGCCACTATCCAGGATAGCGGCGCAATGACCAACGTAGGTCCCTTCGGTATGTGTACTACACTTTCAAATCCGCAGGTAGCTTCGGCTACGACGGCGGCTCTGGGAGTTTTGACCCCCCAGCCGTGCACACCGATGCCGGCGGGCACATGGATACCGACACAGCAGACCACATTGATCAACGGGAAACCGGCCTTGACACAGGATTGCAAGATGGTATGCGCATATGCAGGACAGATAACCATAACCCTGCCGTGGCAGTCAAGCGTAACAATATGATGACGAGAACGTCAAATAAAAGTCTATAGGAAAGGAAAATAATATGGCTGAATATTTTTCACCCGGAGTCTACGTCGAGGAATACGATAATTCTCCGCGTAGTATAGAAGGAGT
>JAGBNT010000021.1 GCA_017634255.1 Lachnospiraceae bacterium | reverse complement strand
TGGCTATATGGTTATCATCGAGCAGGAAGAAGTCGTAGAAATCTCCTCCTACCTCCTTGGCCGGATTCATCGTGGCATAGATATCGAACTGCTCCGTCTTCTCCGGGAAGGGCGGGAATATCCTCGGCAGCATGTCCGCCTGAATCTGGGTAGCTACGTTTAGCTCCGCTCCTATCCTCTCCTTCTCCGCCGTGACCTTAGTCAGATTGTCGATATATTCGGTAAGCGAGGCCGACATATTGTTAAAGGAAGTAGCCAGATCACCTATCTCATCGTTTTCAACGATCTCAGCCCTGTGGGAAAGATCCCCGCCGCTGATACGCATTACGTCGTCCCTTAGGGAGATCAGTGGATGGATTATACGCCTTGTATAGACTCCCGAAAGAATAGTGACTGCCGCCGTTATCACCACCAGAACTATCATCAGCAGCAATATGGATATTCTTATGGTCCGCCCTATGGAACCCGTCGTGGCAGTGGTTCCTTCCTCAATGATATCCGAGATCTGCTGCACAGGCTCGGAAATGCTCTCCGCCGGTATGCAGATTACGAGGGTCCATTCTGTCAGCCCGATCTCCGAATAGGAGTAGTAAATATTCGCGGCAGTTCTCGTGATGCCGTTCTTTCCGTCCAGTATCTGATCCGCGACCTCAAAGATCGGCTGGCTGGTATCCTTTCTTATATTACTGAGATCCTCAGAATTTTTGTCCATATAGGGAGAGGCGATCACATCCCCCTCTTTATCGACCAATATAACATAGGATCCGTCATTGCTTTCCAGATCTATTATGGAATCCAGCAGATCCGACACAAGGATATCTATTCCGACAACGCCTGCGATCTCGCCCTTTTCATTGCGGAAAGGCATTGCACAGGTTATGTTCAGTCCCCTGCCGTAATTATCCAGATAGGTGTCCGTGAATATTATCCCGTCCTTCTCCTTGGCAGGTCCGTACCAGTTAGAGGCAGTATAGTCATAATAGGATTCATTTCCCGGACCGGGGTCGGACAGCTGCGATGTAGGGTCATAGCTTATGAGCACTCCGCTTTCGGTGCCAAGATACATAGTCGCTATCTCATCCTTTCCAACTGCGACAACAGACTCGCACATGGGCTCTATATTCCCCAGAAGCTCCATCTCCTCCTTAACATCTTCCAGCTTCACGGATTCATCCCGAAGATCGCGCATGAGTACATATTTCCCGCCGTTTTCCTTGTTCGGAGGTAGCACGGAAACAGGATTATAGTGTGACTTATGCTTATACAGATATTCCAGGCTGCTGCTTAAGCTCTCTACATAGCCCGAAATCCTGTTAAGCTGCGCCCCCGCATACTCTGCGCGGCTGTCAGCCACGTTTTTACGGTTCTGCTCCATCTGCTCGGTCAGAGCATGCGCCGCCACACTGCTGGCGGAATAGCCCAGCCATTCACTGTCCTCAGTGACCCTGTCCCTGATGATTCTCATACCCATCATGGCAATGAGACTGCTTATCACCAGCGCCACCAGGGTAAATCCCAACAGCATGCGCTGGACTCTTTTGGATATCGATTTTCTTTTCATCATATTTATTTTCTCCTTAAGCTTCTCGACCTGCTCTAAGGGAAGACCGGTCGATTCAGCTTTTCTCTTGCTTCAGGCTATTTTGCAGCAGTTCCTTACATTACAATATGTACATAATTCATACCGTCCGCATAATAGTGGGACGACCTCAAGGCTCTGTGCAGAATGAGCTTTAAGCCGATAAGATCCTCCTCGGGCACGTTTTTTTCCGCCCTGAAGGGTGTTATGCTCTCCCCCTCGTACTCGAAGTCTATGGAAACGCTGTCGTGAAATCTGACCCAGACCTTCGACTTTATATCCTTATTCCTGTCCATCAGCCTGATATGCACCTCTTCTATGCAGTTTTGCACGCCGAATATCTCTTTCATCGTCAGCTTGTGCTTCATGAAAGCATATTCCTCGAGACCCTCATTGAACAGGGCAAGGCTCTCCGGATCAGAGGTAAGAGTCCCCTCATACTCCTTAAGCGGGGTGGCCCAGGGGGGAAGGATCGGGTTTATGCACACTATACTGGTCAACAGGATCAGTATAGGTATTCCCACTACTATTCCCATGACGAAATACGCCGCAAAATAACGTGCAAAAGCAGTTTCCGGGTAGATCAGCTCTGCAAAAGCTCCTGCAATGACCGAAAGTACAAAGAGGATGGAACCGTATTTTATATATTCCTGACGCTTCTTCAAAAAGACCGTTCCGTTGGCAGGGGGAATCTTATGCCATAGCGCCCAAATGCCCATCCCTACCACGAGATCCGCTATACATTCACCTAATATATCCGTAAAAGCCGCGGAGGAAAGACTGCCTGCCAAAATGCAGCCAGCACAGCAGCCAAACGTCCCATAGGGACCGAAGACCAGCCCAAGGATTACGGCAAGGAAGTTCTTTATGCCTATGCTGTCTCCAAACCTCAAAAAACCTGTCCGGCGCACGGAAAAATCCAAAACAAAATAGATGACCGCACAGGCGATGAATATCTGTATATATCTGTGGATCCTACGTCTTTTTTCCACGCTTCTGACTACTCCCGAATTTTTTTGTAACGGCCGGATCAGCTATAAGGATACCCGCTATCAGCAGTACCCCGGCAAAGAGCTTCAGCGCTGTTATATTCTCCTTTTCCGTCCCGAAAAGACTCGCCAGAACCGGCGACATCAGCATCGTCATCAATATCTCCGTTGAAAATATCAACGAGGTATTCAACGCACTCACATACCTTTGAGCATATATCTGTACGACTCCATAGAGCCCACGGATAAAAAAGCTTATAAAAAGCACACTGCCCCAAAATGACGGGTCATTGGGTATGTCAAGAGCGCTCTTTCCAAGGGCGGACTGTATGAGCCACGCGGCGATAGCAAAGACCATGTTGAAAAAAAGCTGTCCCATTGCCAGTATGGAGGGATTGGACTTTGCCGTAAGTCTTTCCGTAGTAATGATATATACTGCAAAAAAAACATCGGCGATCCATAAGTACAACACGTTTATGCTTATGAGGCTCTTAAATCTAAAGCCCATGAACATCAAAATTCCCAGAAACGCCACAGCTATGGCTACAAGGATGTTCTTTTCAGGCTTCTTTTTAAATACGATCAACGAAATAAGCGGTATGAATATAAAATATGCCGAGAGCACACACGCGCTGACAGACGCATCCACACCCTTGGAGCCCAAAAGCATAAAAATATTAAAGCCGAAAAGCTCCAGCGACAGCAGAAGGCTTTGTCCCACCTGAGCCTTGTCCAGACGGAAAAGCTCTCCGAAAAAAACTCCGAATATCAGGATGAAGCCAACCGCATTGGTTATGGAAAGATATGCAAAATGCGATACGCTGTCCGGTATGTTTTTCAGGAACACATATTGTATCGCGGCAAAAAAGGTGATTATAAACAGCGATATGTTCGCTTCAAGTCTGTTCAACCGATCTCCTCCGCCCTGTACTTATCCATAAGCATATCCGGATAGTAATCGAGCTTAATCTGTCTGAGTCCGGTGTCTCCCACGTCCTCTTCCCAGTTAAATCTTGCGTACTTTTCGAGCGCGGCAGGCAATTCTCTCTTTAATACCCTGTATATATTGTCTATATTCCTGTCGCCCTTTTCCACCAAAACATCGAAGCACTCCTCTGAAAGGGGCACTCCGAAAGCATAGCCCGCTATAGCCTCATCCACATATATGACGATACCCTGCAATGAAAGCCTCTCAAAGGCACCGAGCTCTCTTATTATTGCCTCGTTCTCCTCAAGGAGCTGCGGATTGTCTCCCTCTGCCATTCTCTCCGCCATCCAGCGCTTTTGGAAAGTAAAAATATCCGCAATAACCTCAGGGGAGATAGCATCGACCCTGACTCTGCCCTCGTACTTACGGTAAAAGGACTTATATTGGTAGCGTCTCTTGGACATATGGCTGCCGGGAAGATTCACGAGCTTATTTCTTGTATAGACATACTCCGCCCAGTCCCTTGAATATTCGAACCGGAAAACCCCGGGAAGCAGCTCTTCTATCCTCTCCTTTGCAGCCTTGGTGGCTGTTTCGAAAACGACCCTCCTGCCCTCGGAAGCGGCATCCTCGAGCAGGGTCTCTATCGCCCTCCTGCAGCCATCTTCATCCGAAGCATCACCCAGAGGACACAGATAGACCTTTTTATCCTCGCTGTTAAGTCCTGCTCTGTTAATGTAGAGCCATCCATCCTGCTCGCAATAGGAATCTCCGTACTTGCCGAAATGACCGTACATCGACACAAAGGAATGTTGGCACGAATCGCCCCCAAACCTGAAGGAATAGGAATCTATAATTTCCTTATCCTCAAGCTCTACGGGCTTAAACTCAAGCTTCATAGACCACAAAAGGCGACAAACTCATATACGGATTTGTCGCCATATCTTTCTGAAACAAATTTTGCAAAGCCGCCTCACTCAATAGTCAGAATATCAACAAAGCCGGTAACATCGAATATGTCCATAATATCCTCGTTGGCATTATGGATGACCATGCTGCCCTGCTTGTTCATTACCTTCTGAGCCGAAAGCAGAACTCTTAAGCCTGCAGACGAAATGTATGCAAGATCCTTAAGGTCAAATTCGAGCTCGGTAATACCATCTACAGCAGTTTTCAGCTCTGCCTCAAGCTGGGGAGCGGTAGTGGTATCAAGTCTTCCCTCAAGAGCGATTGTAAGCTTATCTCCGTCCTGTTTTTTTGTAATTGTCATTTTAGTCTCCTCTTGTAACTGTAGTAAAAAAATCTTTAAAGATTATATCAAATACTTAAATAAAAATCTACAAAAAATTCCATCTTTTATCTTACTCAAAATCCCACATGCTCTTGTCTCCGGAAGCGCTGCCCGGATCATCACTTCGAAGCTGTTGTATCGGACTTACGACCTGCTGCCCGGGCTCCTGCTCGGGCTGTGAAGCAAAGGCATTGCCCGTCATATGGTTTGAATATCCGGTAAGCAATCCCACAGCCTTGTCACATTTTTCAGCAAATTGGGGATGATTCTGACGCAGATTTTTTGTAGTCTGTGCAAACTTTTCATCAACCTTGTTTCTTAAGTGGCTGATCGTCGGATTGTCGGACTCGGCAAGCTTTTGTGAAATGAACTCAGCTGTCTTTGCCCCGACTACTCCGTCCAGTGCTCCTTTTGCTATTTCATCAAACAGTCCCATAACAACCCTCCTTCATTAACGGGGTTTGATCCCCGGCAATACCTGATTTAAAGCTGCAAAAGCAACTCTGCTCCTTTAATCCCAAAATGACGGGCACACACGATCCCTGATATTTTTGATATTAGCTGCCCCCTGTGCAGAATATGCTGCAGCTGCTCTTGAATACTCTGCAGTTGCCCTTGTATTTGCCGCGATCATTCTGTTTGACTGTGCTATATCAGCCGTGTTTTCCACGATCTGCCTGCTGTAATCAGCTATCAGACCGGTGTTATAAGCTGTCTGTATATTTGCAGCAGCGGAGATCTTTGCAAACTCGGTCTGTTTTCTCTGTTCAGCATACATTTTATTCTTGTATTCTTCATCCTCAAAAAGGTTTATAGCCTCCTTAAGGCTGTCAGCCCGGAGATTTTGTATGTATGATATGATCTTTCCGACAGCATAGGAATAACAGTAGTCCGGAGGAAATGATTTCACAAGATCATCGATATATAGAAATGAGATGGCGATCTTGCTGTCCGCATCATAGAGGTTTTCAACATACGTATCGATCTGTGACTGGTATCCTGCAATCTTATTTTCGGCATCAGGGATTGAACGCTTCGATTTGTTCACGATGTTCTGATTTACGCTGTCAGCCACTCCACGTGTAACAATAGCTACAATGACTGTGATGATCACCCCGAGTACGAAGAAAAAGATTGATAAATTGATGGTAGCTTGTCTTGTTATTTCATCCCCTTCATCAAGGGAACGCAGCAGCGCTCCGAGAATAAGTGACAGGATAAAAACTATCCCGCAAATGATCCCCGATACCAGTACGGCAATACCTGTGGCTGTCCTGTTACTTTTTTTAACATCTTTCTGGGATTGTCTTATTCCTTTGTTCCGGCGGTTAGATTCATAATTTATCTCATTTTGAAGACGGCTGACCTGATTAAGTGTGTCATTTTTCAGATTTGTCAGATTTTCAATCGATATAAGACCGCGGTAAAGATAACGCATCCGGTCAAGCATTTCCTCTCTTGACTGCATAGTGATTCTCCCCCTCTTTTTAACTGACCGATCGCTTACCTGCCGATCAATTCTCCCTGGATTATATCAAAAAAGAAAAAACAAAACAACCATTTCAACAATAGTGAGCTCATGGGAGGAATTTGTCATTTTTTAAGGAATCGCTGGACAAAACTCCTTAACGGTCTCGTTATCTGCTCCTTTAATGAGGTCTTATCACTTTTCGTATAGGGGTGTGACTCAGGCTCATATGCCACGACCTCCTTTGCCCCGTAGTATGCCGCTGCCGAAGCGTTATAGGGGCCGTCAGGCTCCTCTTCATAGCCTATATACCATTTAATATACTCGTCGATGGTACGGTCGCCGGCAATCCTTGAATAGAAGGGGGATATCATGATCTGCGGAATTAGCGCCGTCTCATTTTCAGGGGTCTTAAGCATTATCCTTTCCTGCTCCTTAGTCTGCATATAAATATCAGAATCCGTTATGAGAGCCGCCGCGTACTTTACAGCCGCAGTTACTCCAAGGGCGGCGTAGGAAAGTTTCTTAAGCGTCTCCACCGGAGAAGCCGGGTCGTCTATTACCCTTCCCTCGAATGCGGCGGCGGCAGCGCCCATTGCAAAAGGACCCGAGAGGAACGCTGCCCGGACAGGGAACTGGGGTGAGAGCATCAGCACCGAGGGAACAAGTAGGGCTGCCCCCTCAAAGAGAAGGATGTACTTCGTGGTGTCGCTGTTCATCCCCCTGTTATTAAGGAAATAAAAGAGCACGGGAAGCTGCATCGGAAGGGTTCCCTTAAGGGTATTTAAGAAGCCGTTCTTAAAATGATGCTTAAACATGACCGGGGTATAGTTATATTTCACGGGGACTATTCCCGGGTCGCTTAAGTCCTCCGGGATGACGTCGCTAAATTCTATCTCCCACTTATAGCGCTTGAAATTTCCGGGGGCAAGCATCAGCAGGGCATATCCGGCAAACGCGGCGGCGAGACCCCATATCATGAAGCCGGCATCCTCCCCGCGCTTTAAGCTCCTTAATGTAGCGGCGGCGGACAGTGCAAGGGCGGCTCCTCCTCCCGCCTCATTCGACCACCCGGCTAAAAGCCCCAGGAGCGCCATAAGCGCTTTATTGGTGGTGTACTCCGGGTCGCGGTACTTAAAGGCATAGGGTATAAGGTAGGCGTACTGAAAGATCCCCGGCCAGGAATAGTTCATGGCTCCAGTGGTCCAAAGCGAGGTGGCGGCAAAATGCGGCGTGGACAAAAAATGTCCTGCCCCCATCAGTGCAACGAGTGGAAGGTTCAGACCGCTTAAGCCCTTCCTGCCCCGCCCTCCGCGGACACATAGAAGGAGCCACAAAAGAGATACCCCGGTATTTAAGACGTCATAGAGCTTTTTGTCATCCTTCATGAGAACCGCCTGGTTCATGCTCTCCCCGATTATCCTGCCGCTCCAGGTCATATAGTGGGTGGCCTGTGAACGCACGAGATCCTTTAAGCTTTTGACCCGCTTATACCTCTTCTTTCCGTATGTCAGGTTGCCGTGGTTCTTTCCGTCCCATATAAATGAGAAAGGATAGTCGTCCGCGATCTTCGGCACCGCACGGTTCATTATATACATTAGACCTCCGAAGGCTAAAAGCCCCAGGACGCCTGCCGCTTTAGATTTAGAAAACCCTTTAAGCTTCATTTTTCCTGATGTTCCTTACGCAAACTGATCTGATGTAGCGTTTCATTAGCCCCGGCCGACCAGATTATTAGATTATAACTATTTTCTGCCCTGCTATGCAAGCCGAACCTGCGTCTTTCCAGTTGACAAATAGCTGTTTTTTATTAAAATTAACTCTATGTGTGAAGATTATAGCTTTGTTTTCGATATAGACGGTACTCTCTGCCCCTTAAAAAGACAGGGGGAAAGCTATGCCGACCTTGTTCCCTTTAAGGAAATGGTGGACAGGCTTCGCTATTATCACGAAAACGGTGCGAAGATAATCCTCTTCACCTCCCGGAATATGAATACATATAAGGGAGATCTCAATCTCATACATGAGTACACCGCTCCGGTTCTTAGGGACTGGCTTAAGAAATGGGATATCCCCTATGATGAGCTTATCTTCGGGAAGCCCTGGCCCGGCCACAAGGGCTTCTATGTTGACGATCGCACGGTGCGTCCCGATGAATTTTTAAATAAGTCTATTGAAGAGCTCGAGGATATCTGCCACAGCTCCAGGGCTATTGAATCAACGAATCAAGCATAAAATAAATCAATTTATATATAGGATGGAAATTACTCATTGGCAAACGAGCTTATAAGATTTGAAAACGTAGGAAAAACATATATCACCGGGTCTGTGACCTATGAGGCTCTTCACGATGTAAATCTGTCCATAGACGAAGGAGAGCTGGTGGTTATCTTAGGTCCCAGCGGCGCTGGAAAGAGTACGCTCTTAAACCTTGTCGGAGGTCTGGACGGAGTCACAAAGGGAAAGATTCTCTTCGGCGATGAGGATATAACGACCTTTAACGACACCCGTCTCGGCCAATTCCGTGCCGTGGATGTGGGCATTATCTTCCAGTTCTACAATCTGGTACCCACTCTCACAGCCATTGAAAACGTATCGCTCATGAGGGATCTGGGTCTCGACATCATGGATCCCCTTGAAGCCTTGGATATGGTAGGTCTTGCGGCGCAAAAGGATAAATTCCCGTCGCAGATGTCCGGAGGACAGCAGCAGAGAGTGTCCATAGCCAGGGCCATCGCCAAAAAGCCCCGGCTTCTTTTGTGTGACGAGCCCACTGGAGCTTTGGACACAAATACCGGAAAGGAAGTCCTTAAACTCCTGCGCGACCAAAGCAGCGTTCATCACCGTACAGTGGTGATGGTCACCCACAACGCCCTCTTTCAGGAGATCGCCGACAAGGTGGTCACCGTAAAGAACGGCACAGTGGAAAATATAACAGTCAATGAGCATCCGAAGGAGCCTGAGGAGCTCATCTGGTAAGATAAAATATGGCATGAACTCCAACACGAAGTTTTTTGACTGTTTACTATAAAAATCAAGAGGTAGGAAAATGAAAAAAATTATCAAAATAGTGGTCATAATAGTGCTTGCTATCGCCGCAGTTGCCGGAGCAGCCTGGTATTTTCTGACACCCTCGACCCTCGAGGTGGTGCTGCCCGAGAAAGGGAACATATCTCCTGTCCTTACCGGAGTCGGAAAGGTAGAGGGCGAGCGGACCATCACCGTATATTCTTCTGTGCCGGGCTTTATAGCCGAAAGGCTAGTGCAGAGCGGGGAAAGGGTCACCGCGGGTGAAAAGCTTCTGACCTATCAGGGGGAGGAGCAGTTAAACGATGTGCAGCAGGCCTCCACTGACGTGGACTACAGCGAAAAAATACTCGATGCAGCCTCGGGAAACAGGGCAAAATATCAGTCCATCTACAATAAATCCTTAAAGGAGATAGAGAACTGCAAAGTTGTCTATGCCGTACTTGAGACCAACATACTCTCCCTCGATATAAAGAATCATGAAAAGGCCTATATCATCAGGGAGCAGCAAAAGGCCTGCCAGAGCGATGTATATAAGCTGGAGGCGCAGATAGCTGACAAACAGTCCGAGCTTGCAAAGATCGAGGTGGATCTCAAGGAGATCGAGCTTACAGAGGATGATGAACCCACTGAGGCGGAAATCCGCCATAAGGAAGATGAGATAGATGACCTGACGGACGATGCAAAGGATATCCAGAATGAGATAAAGGATCTAAACTATAAGATAGCCAACGCACAGCGTGCCGCCCTCTGCCTCCCCCAGGAGGACATGGACCCGGAGACCTACGCCCGCTACAGCACTCTGCAAAATAACCTGGAAACCGTTACAAGGATGTGGTCAGAGGCAAGAAGCGACAGGGATACAGCCCAGTCGATGCTGACGGCTCTGCAGGAGATATATTCCGATGAGCAGACCCTTGCTCAGAACTGGAATACCTTAAGAAAGGCTGAAAAGGAGCTCGATAAGGCCCAGCAGGGCTGTGTTGCCCCTGCAGACGGTATAATCACAGCCTGTCACACCGATGCAGGCGCCTATGTGGAAAAGGGTGTCCCTGTATTTGAGATGCAGTCCGACAAGGGCTATAAGGTCAGGATGATGGTCTCAAAATATGACATCACCTCCGTTAAAGAGGGGCAGAGCGCCGACATCAGGCTCGGTGACCTCTCCTATACCGGCACTGTAACAAAGATCGATCAGGCAGCTGAAAATGACTCAGCCGGAAAGTCAAAGGCAGCAGTTGAGATAACCATAGATACTGATGACGATATGATAGTGGGACTCGAGGCGGATATCACCTTAAAGCTAGATGAAGCCAAGGATGTGCTCAAGGTTCCCACAGAGTGCGTATACACTGATGATGAGGGCTCCTTCTTATACGTATGCGAGGAGGGAACAGTCCATAAGAAGTATTTCGACGCCGGTGTCAAGGACGGTACATTCACCGAAGCAGGAAATCTCCCCGAGAACGCCCAGGTGGTGACAGACCCCGAGGCCGCCAGCCTTGTGGGAGAAGATGTAGCGGCTAAGGTTGTCGATTATTCAGGTGCTGAAGAAGAATGACAAGAACTCTTCGAAAAAAACTGTTCAGGGACTTAAAAGCCAATTTCGTGCAGTTCCTTTCCATATTTATCATGTGCTTTTTTGCCATGTTCATCCTTCAGGGGTTCGATGCCACTGTTGAAGGCTATGCCGTGGCTTTGGATGAATATTGCCTGGAAACTGATTTTTCCGACCTTGTGGCTACCTCAGACGGCTTCAATACAGACGACCTTGCCATGATAAAGTCCCTTCCTTCGGTAAAAACTGCGGAGTTAAGAGCCAGCAGTGTCGGAAAGGTACGTCTTTCGCAGGAGAAAAAGGTCGAGTTCAATTTCATCAATGAGAACAATATCTCCCGCATGCATCTCTATGAAGGGGAGCCTTTTGAGCCCGGAATGAACGGCATATGGCTGGACAGGGATTTTGCCACTGCAGAAAAGATCGGTGTCGGGGATATACTCTCTCTCACCTGTGATAATGTTGAATTTTCCGAGCCCGTTAGAGGCATAATGGACAATCCCGACCATATTTATTATATAGTAGACAATACCTTCGACGATGTGGAACGTGGGGCTTATGGCTACGCCTTTTTGGATTCGGGTGAATATCCCGGAAAAAAACTGGTATTTGACAGTGTGCATATAAAGCTTAAGGATGTCAAAAACCAGTATCACCTTACCGATGAGGAAAAAAGCCTCATAAACAGGACCGCAGAGGAGCTTAAGAAGCTCCTGCAAAAGAACAATCTTTCAGTCACTACGAAAATGAAGGATGCAGGCTATGACGCCATAGTCCAGGATATCAAGTCCAATATGACCCTTGAGCGGGTCTTCCCCGTCCTCTTCATCACGATCGCAGCCTTGGGAATAATAACCACGATGACCAGGATAGTTATGAAGCAGCGGACCATAATCGGAACGCTTAAGGCTCTGGGCTTTTCCGAAGGCACAGTAATGCTCCACTATATATCCTACTCAGTCGTGGTCTCTCTCGTGGGAGGTATTCTGGGGGCCATCGCAGGGTGGTTTACCTTAGGTGACCTGCTGAGCTATTTCTTCACATTCTATTATATATTCCCCGAGGTGGGGATGAGGGTCTCCATGAGGGTCGTCCTGGTTCTCCTGTTTCTCGTGGTTCTATCCGGGGTCACCAATTACTTATCCTGCAGAAGCCTACTGACCAAGAGGGCTTCGGAGATCCTGCGTCCGGCTCCTCCTGTGGTTACCGGCGCCGGTTTTCTCGAAAAGACCTTTATCTGGAAGCACCTGGACTTTGTTACGAAATGGAACATAAGGGATATAAACAGAAACCGCTTAAGAACTGCAGCCGGAATCCTGGGGATAACCCTGACCTCCTCTCTTACTCTTACCTCCTTCGGAGCCAACGAGCTTCTTAAGGGGATGGAAAAATGGGAATTCCATCAGCTCTCTCCCTCCGCATATCAGATCGGCTTCGTTCCGAATACCAACCTGGACACGGTATATGAATACTCCAGAAAATACAGGGGACAGATGATACAGGAAAAGCAGGCTACCCTCTCAAGCAGGAACGGTGAGACCATACAGCTTACCGCGACTGTCGTGGACGAGGGAAACCTTTTCCGCTTCCAGGATGCAACCGGGGCTTTCGTAAAGCTTCCCAGGCACGGCATAGCCATCAGCCGGAGGGCTGCTGAATTTCTTAAGGTCGGCATAGGGGATGAAATAAGCTTTGCCAATACGGACAGAAAAGGAAAAGGAAGCGGCAAGATAGAGCTTATCTATATATCTCCGAACCCCCAGGGCATAGCCATGAGCAGATCCGTATATGAACGAATGGAGAATGAATTCACTCCGAGCAGGGTGCTTACCAATATGACGGTTCCCGCTTCCCTGGCTACCGATAAGGAAGAGGTGGTTTCTGTGGTCTCCGCCGAACGCTCGATACAGGCCATGCGCAGGAAGAGCTCGGGTACCAGCGGAGAGGTCCTCTATACCATGGTGATCGCGATCATAGTAGGAATCGTTGTAATGTACAATCTCGGAGTTTTGTCCTTTGTCGAAAAGACAAGGGAAATAGCCACCCTGAAGGTCCTGGGCTTTAAGACCTCCGGCATCAGATGGATATTGCAGCAGCAGAATATCTTTGTGACGGGCTTAGGAACGGCTATAGGGCTTTCCCTGGGTCTTAAGATGCTTATGATGCTGATGTCCTCCCTTTCGGTTGACGACGACTATGTATACAGGATAAGTCCCATGTCCTATTTACTGGCCTTTTTCCTGTCCTTTGTACTGTCCCTCATAGTTAATTCGGTGCTCTCCTCCAAGGTGAAGGATATCAACATGGTAGAGGCGCTAAAGGGAGTCGAATAAGTGTCTGAACCCAAAAATAAGGATAAATCACAAAGACAGGGCGGCTTCCTCGGCAGGGCAAAGGTTAACAGGCTGATGCTGGTGTCCATGCTTGAAGGAGTGCAGTACCTTATAATGCAGGCCACTGACCGGGTCATCGTCGGACAGATGCTCGGCTCTGACGCAATAGCGGGAGTAATGGTCGTAGCCCCCGTTTTTGACCTTGTGTCCGTCTTTCAATCACTGATCACTGCCGGTACCGTTATTTTATACACCCGCGCGATAGCTGACTATAACGACCATAAAAGACGGACTATCTTTGGAATGGCTATTGTTATCGCCGTAATTTTGGGGTTGATCCTGTCCGGAGGAGCTATCCTGTTCGAGGATCTCTTCCTTGACGTCACCGGCGCCCAGGGAGCTGTCAGAGAATATGCCAGGCAGTACCTGTTCTTTTACAAGCTTCCGTTTCTTATACAGCCCCTGCTCTTTCTGCTGCAGGAGTTTCTGTATGTCGAAGGTGACGAGATACGCTTTCTGGCAGGGCATCTCTCGCTTCTTGTAGGCAACGCCCTTCTGACCTTCATCCTTATCCCCTATATGGGGATGCTGGGAGCCTCGCTCGGGAGTGCCTTCGGGATCGTCCTGTCGTTTTGCATCGTACTCTCCCACTACGTAAGCAGAAAATACAGGCTAAAGCCGGTATTTACCTTTAATGCCGACTACACCCGGGAGATGATATTAATCGGCGTCGCCGATTCCTTCAACAACCTCTTTAACTTCGCCTATATCATGCTCCTCAATATGTTCGTCATAAGGAGGTTTGGTGTAGAATATCTGGCTGTAATCGCTGTCTCCGACTTCGTGTATGATATGATGTCCATAGGCGGAGGAGTCAACGAGGCCATGAAGACCATGCTGATCTCCTACAGGGGGGATCACAATGAGGGCGCCATGAAGAGCCTCTTCATCTACGCCTTAAAGATCACCTTTGTATTGGCCGTGATATTCATAGGGGTTGTCTGGTTCCTCGCTCCATTCCTCCCTGCACTGTTCGGCATAGAGGAGGCTGAAATGACAAAGCTCACCATCTGGGCCTGCCGCCTGACCTCCCTGTCCGTCCTGGCTGTTATAATCAACGAGCTTTTTCTGGAATACTTTATCGACATCGGAAAATATTCTCTCAGCGTTGCCGGCAATTTTCTGGATTCCCTGCTCGTGAGACTATCCTCCAATATCCTGTTGGCCCTCAGCTTCGGCATTTACGGCATATGGGTAGGTGAAGCTGTCTGCACCTATATAAGCGTCACTATCATGGCAGCTATCATACTTTGGCGGTACGGGAAGAAGCAGTTCCCCTTCCTGCTCGATAGTGACAGCGGCAATTCCCTTAGTATAAGCTACAGGGCTGTTACGGACGAGATCATGGAGGCAAGGGACAGGACAGAGGCCTTTTTAAGGGAAAAGAATGTGCCCGGAAGGGCGCTGAACCTTTCAATGGTATTCGTAGAGGATATGAGTATGATGATAAATGAAGCCAATCCTGGTGAAAAGGCTGTGAATATAGATATCTTCATAACCTGCCACCCCGAGAACCTCCAGCTGGTACTGTGGAGCGACGGCAAAAACATGGATATCGCCGATGCCGACGCTGTGCCGGAAAACCTGCGCTCCTTCTTTATCTCTTCCCTGATAGCGGGCTTTGACGAAAGCAAGTACCAGCAGACCGCAGGCTACAACAGGGCAAGCTTTATCATCCCCTACAAGGATCTTGCTGTTAAGGCAGCTAAAAATTAAACATAAGGGCAGGATTATTATGATAAGCAGAAAATTCAAAAGAAAACTGATCAAGGACCTGGGCAAAGGACTTAAGGGTACGGTCAAAACCTTAGGGAAGCTCCATAAGCTCATTCCCTCCGAAAAGGCAAAGACTACTCTTAAGAGCGCGGCGGTCTTTGCCTCCTTCGGCGCCCTCATGTACTTCAAAAACAGGATCCTCCCCTTCTATGGGGATGATTATCCCTATGCCTACGTCTGGGATGGAGAGCACAACGGAAATCTGGCCTACGGGGATCAGCAATATGAAAGGGTATGGGACCTTAAAAGCCTTGTAAGATCCCAGCTCTCCCACTATAAGACCTGGGACGGCAGGACCATAGCGGAATCTCTTGTACAGATCTTCATGGCGCTGCGTGACAAAACATATTTTGACAGGGCAAATACCATTGCGCTGCTTCTGCAGCTTTGGCTTTGCGCCTCCATAGCCAAGGGCAGACCGGTAGTGCTCGGCAGTATCTCGCCTAAGGAGGCACTTCTCCTTACGGCGGGCTTCTATGCCTGCGCTCCCCACCTTGAAGCCACCTGCTTCTGGCTTACAGGCTCCATGAACTATTTATGGATGGGTATTCTTCAATCCATCTTTGTA
>JAGBNT010000020.1 GCA_017634255.1 Lachnospiraceae bacterium | reverse complement strand
CTATTGCCCCTTGTCAACAACTTTTTTAGGAATTTTTTTGTTTTTTTAAATACGTGTTACTACTTATAATTATAGTAAGAAAGAATGACGCCAGCGACCTTCTCGTGCCGTGCATATTTTCATTTATACAACTCATTCCTGTCGCGCGAGTGTGCATCCTTAGCACGGCGTTTTTTACTGCTCACTGTAATTCTCCAAAAAGCTGTGCTTCACCTTTCCGCTCTTCCACCCCGGCATTGTATCGAGACACACCGCATGGATACTGTTGAAAATACTCCTGTCCAGCTTCGGCGTGTCCTTCTTGAGCTTCCTGATAAGCTCCTTCATTTCCTTACGCTTTGAGCTTATTCCGCTGTCCTCTGCCCCTATATTCTCCGTAAACCGGCAGGCGCACTGCAAAAACTCCAGACCGTGATGGGTCTTCCAGGCAATTATATCCTCCTCATGTACCTTATACATAGGACGGATAAGCTCCATCCCCTCAAAATTATCGCTGTGAAGCTTCGGCAGCATCCCCTGAAGCTGCGAGGCAAAAAACATACCCATTAGCGTCGTCTCTATAACATCGTCAAAATGATGTCCCAGCGCGATCTTGTTGCATCCCATCTCACGCGCCTTGCTGTAAAGAAACCCGCGCCTCATTCTGGCGCAGAGATAGCAGGGGCTCTTTTCCTCATTGTTGGCTATGGCAAAAATATCCGAATCATATATTTGTATCGGGATATGGAGCAGCCGCGCATTATCCTCTATCTTCCTGCGGTTAGCCTCATTATAACCCGGATCCATAACAAGGAATTTGCATGTAAAGGGAATATCGGAATGGGCTTCCAGCTTTTGCATCAGCTTAGCCATAAGCATCGAATCCTTTCCTCCCGAGATACACACAGCTATCCTGTCCTCCGGCTGGATCAGCTCGTATTCCTTGATAGCTCCGACAAAGGGCTGCCAAAGCCGGGTCCTGTACGTAGTCTGTATCGATCTTTCAACCTGTTCGTAAAATTCCAGCTCCCTGCCCATAACCCGTCCTTTCATGAAATAAAAAGCTCCAAGCGCAAACCTGTGTTCACGCTTGAAGCCTTTCGGAGCGGAGAAGGAGAGATTTGAACTCTCGCGCCGCTATTAACGACCTGCACCCTTTCCAGGGGTGTCCCTTCAGCCATCTTGGGTACTTCTCCACAATGCCTAAATAATAAAACCTGTTAAATTACGGGTTGCCCCAAGGCTTCCCAAGCGGAGAGGATGGGATTCGAACCCATGTGCCCTTGCGGACAAACGGTTTTCAAGACCGCCTCGTTATGACCACTTCGATACCTCTCCATATTTATCCCGCTGCCGCTTCCAGATTAAAGAAACTGCAACAGCACGAAAAATTTTAACGAATTTCTATCTATTTGTCAACCTGTCCTGAGCTTAAAATTGCTTCCGCCAGAATTAAATCCTCCGGAGTAGTTATCTTAATGTTAAAATAGCTGCTCTCTACCAGCTTCGCATCCACATCTGCAAACATCTTTGCGACCATAGTATCATCGGTCACCTTGACCCCGGCGCTCCTTAAGCGTTCCTCCTGTTCAATGAGCTTCTCATAAGCATCTCTTATAAGATGAAATTCAAAAACCTGCGGCGTTTGTATCATCCAGACCAGCGACCTGTCGGGAGTACTCTTAATAAAGCCATCGCCGTTTTCAAGCTTTATGGTGTCCTTAGCCGGAACCGCCGCCACCGCCGCCGAATACTTCTCGACATAGTGGAGGCATCTGTCCAGAACATGCTGGCTCACAAAGGGTCTCGCCCCGTCATGGATAAAGCAGAAATCACAGCCGTTTGCCGCCATAAGCCCGTTGTATACTGAGTTATAGCGCTCCCGCCCGCCCGTCACTATCTTTACCACCTTGGAAAAACCGTATTTTATAACGATCTCCTTACGGCAGTACTCCTCCTCGCCCTCGGCGCAGATAAGCACTACTTCATCTATAAAGGATTCCTCAAACGCCGCGAGAGAATAATAGACTAAGGGCTTCCCCCCCAGCATCAGATACTGCTTCGGAACCCTGCCTCCCATTCTCTTTCCCTTGCCTGCCGCAAGCACGATTGCCACAGTCTTCATAAGCCAACTACCTCATAACCCCAGACCCGGAACAGCATTGAGCTCCAGACCTGAAAAATTCCCCTTTAAATATTCAAAATAGGCAGCCGAGGCGATCATCGCCCCGTTATCCGTACAGAGCACCGGCTCAGGATAAAAAAACTCTATCCCGCGCGAAGCGCACTCCTCCTTAAATGCCTTCCTCAGAGAGCCGTTCGAAGCCACCCCGCCGGCAAGAGCAAACCTTTTAGCCCCATGTGCCTCCGCCGCCGCCATGGCGTTTCCGATAAGTACGTCCACTACAGCCTGCTGGAATGAAGCCGCTACATCGGCGGTCACAACCTTTTCCCCCTTCATCTCCATGGAATTTAGATAGTTTAAGACCGCACTCTTTAAACCGCTGAAAGAAAAATCATATTCCCCTGCAGCCACATGTGCCCGGGGAAAATCAATCGCCTCTGCATTACCCTCCGCCGAAACCCTGTCTATCTTCGGTCCTCCCGGATAGCCCAGACCTATAGCCCTCGCCACCTTGTCGAAAGCCTCTCCCGCCGCATCGTCACGGGTCACTCCCAAAATATCATAGCTCCCGTAATCCAGGACCTGTAAAAGATGGGTATGTCCTCCAGATACCACAAGGCACATAAACGGCGGTTCGAGCTCCTTGTACTGGATAAAATTCGCGCAAATATGCCCCTCTATATGATTGACCCCGATGATCGGCTTTCCCAGCCCGTAAGCATACGCCTTGGCAAAAGATACGCCGATAAGCAGCGGTCCCACCAGTCCCGGACCGTAGGTCACCCCCACCGCGTCCAGCTCCTCTGGCGAAAGCTCCGCCTGCTGCAGCGCCTCCTTAACCACCTGATTGATACGCTCAAGGTGCTTTCTCGAAGCAATCTCCGGTACTACACCTCCGTACAGCGTATGTATGTCTATCTGCGAAGAGATAACATTGGAAAGCACCTGCCTGCCGTTCCTGACCACTGAAGCCGCCGTTTCATCGCAGGAGCTCTCGATCCCTAAAATAACTACGTCGTCCAATTATATCAACCTGTCCGCACTGTCCAATGATACTTTCACTCCTGCTGACCTTCCTCAAGCCGGCTGCCATCCAAGTATCTTCCAGTGCCCCCTTTCATCCTTGCGCAGGATAAAATGCTCGTTATCGCTGTAATTCTGGTTGCCCTTCTGCATTGTGAACATACAGTAAAGCGTAGCCAGATCGCCCTTGTCCGTCTCGGAAAACTCCACGTCTGTCGAAGAGGATATGGTAAAGCTTATAACCTTCCTCTGCTCCTCCCTGAACATTGCCACATCCACCTTAAGGTTGTTCAGGTAATCCGATTGAGGCTGATTGTCCTTAAGCTCGCTGTCAAAAAGCTCCCTCATCTGTATTCCTATATCCTCAATCTCCTTATCGGAAATATCTGCCAGATACAGGCATTGCGAAAGCTCCGCATAGTATCTTACAACCTCTCTGGGACTCGGAGGATAATTATAGTCCAGATCCCTTTGCAGCACGTTTTGAACCTGTGAAAGCTTCCCCTCCTCCGCCTGCCTGGGCCGGTTTGCGACACGATAAAAGATAACGACAAAAACAGCCGCCACTATCAAAAGCAACAGTATTTTTTTTACGTTATCCGAGCTAATCTTCATAACTCAACTCCACGCTCTTCCCGTCCTTACCCGCAAACGCCTGGGGGAATGTCCTGCGTACTTCCGCCATAAAAGGCTTCGGACTGATAAGCGACGGTGAATAATGAGTAAGCCAGAGCTCCTTCACCCCGGCCTCCTTCGCAAGCCCTGCAGCCTCATAAAATGTCATGTGCTTGTGTTCCTTTGCCTTGTCCAGCTTATCTGCCTCTCCGTACATTCCCTCGCAGATAAAGAGGTCCGACCCGGAAGCATGCTGAACTATTGAGGCAGTAGGTCTGGTATCAGTACAGTAGGTGACCTTAAGCCCCTTTCGGGGCGCCCCCATGACCATTTCGGGGCAAAACTCGTTCCCCTCCTCATCCCTGACCGTCTCTCCGCTTTGCAGGTGCTTCCAAAAATTAAGCGGAATATTGAGACGCCTAGCCTCATCCGCATCAAACCTGCCCTTCCGGTCGATCTCCACGCTGTAGCCGTAGCACAAAACATTGTGGTTGACCTTGAAGGCGTTTATCCGGTAGCCCTCCCACTCAAATTCCGTGTCGCTGTCAAGCTCAATATATTCTATATCAAAGGGTCTGTCAGGCGCAATAGTCAAAAGCGCGCTGCATATCCTTTCAACCCCCCTTGGCCCGACAATCGTAAGCTTCTCCGTCCTTTCAGCATTTCCCATGGTAAGTATAAGCCCCGGAAGCCCGCTGATATGGTCGGCGTGAAAATGAGTAAAAAGAATAAGACCGATAGGCTTCGGACTCCATCCCTGCTTCTTTATGGCGACCTGAGTGCCCTCGCCGCAGTCTATAAGAATATTATTCCCGTTATATCGAAACATCGCAGAGGTCAGGTGCCTATAAGGCAGCGGCATCATCCCTCCCGACCCCAAAAGACATACATCCAGCATTAAGATACCTTATCTTTTCCACATTATTATTGCGTCGTCCTCAGGCGAGGTATAAAAATTCCTCCTTATCCCCTCCCTTACAAAGCCGAGCTTTTCATATAAGCCTGTCGCGGCGCGGTTTAGACTCCTGACCTCCAGCGTATAGGCGGTTGCCCCATTCGCCAAAAGAAGCTCCATAAGCTCCTCCATTAGCCTGAGTCCTATCCCCTCCCGGCGAAACCCTGGGTGCACTGAAACGTTGGAAATATAAGCCTCCCCCGCAATGAGCCTTGCCCCTGCAAGCCCTATTAGTTCCTCTCGGGAACATGCACACAAATAATAGGCATAATCGAGCTTAAGGGTATCTAAAAAATCCTGTTCGCTCCAGCCCTCTTTCCCGAAGCTTAGCTCCTCCAGCGCCGCGGCTTCCTTTGCATCCTCTTTCTCAAGCCTCTTTATCCGCACTTCCATCGAGGCTCTTCTCCCTCTCCCGTTCAGCCTGGGATTTTCTAAGATACACCGGTCTCATTTCCGCCGCCGAGCAATATTTTCCTTCCTTATAATACCTAAGCGCCAGGGCTCCCACCGCCCCGGCTCTCTGGTGGGAGAGGTGATTTGGCGCAAAGCTCACCTTTATCCTCCCGTTCTCTTTTATAAACTCCCGGAAGACCGGAACCCCGTCTCCCAGGAAGCAGACCTCTTTTCCCATTCCGTTGAGCCTCTCCATCAGCTCTGCGAAATCCACTGCCATTCCCTCCGCGAGAGTTATGAGCTCATTTTCGGAATTAAATTCGTAGATGCCCGTATAGACCTGGTTCCTCCTGGCATCCATTATTGGCACTACCAGTCCCTTAAAGCCGTACAGGTTATAGGCAAGAGCTTCCAGCGTCGGCACGCTTATAACGGGCTTGTCTATTGCCATCGCCAGACCCTTGGCACTGGCGACCCCGATCCTTAGGCCCGTGAATGACCCCGGTCCCGAGCTCACTGCTATGGCATCCAGCTCGTCTAGCTTCATTTCCAGCCTCTTAAGAACCGTGTCCACCATAGGCATCAGTGTTTGTGAATGTGTTTTTTTATAATTGACGGTAAACTCCGCCGTCATCCTCTCATCCTCCATGACCGCAGCTCCCGCCACGAGTCCCGAGGAATCAATCGCCAAAATCTTCAAGTTCTATCCTTCTGTATTCAGTCCCCTTCTCGGGCACCTTACTGAAATGCACAAATATCGTATTCTCCGGCAGTATCTCCCGGACCAGCTCTGCCCACTCTATGAGGCTCACCCCGTCTGAATAGAAGCAGTCCTCGTAGCCGATCTCCTCCATTTCCTCGGGCTCGGCTATTCTGTATACGTCAAAATGATGAAAGGGAAGCCTCCCGCTAAAATAGCTGTGCAGGATCGTATAAGTAGGCGAATTAACCCTCTCCGCCACCTTAAGCCCCTCTGCAAAGCCCCGGGCAAAAACAGTCTTCCCCGCCCCCAGCTCTCCCGTCAGGGCATAGACCTGCCCCGGCAGGGCTTTTTCGCCCAGGGAACGCGCAAATTCGTAGGTCTGCTTGTCACCGTCGGATTCAAAGATCATTTTCCACCACCGGAGCCTTGGAGAGATCTATACTTCGTATCTTCTTACGAAGGGGCAGCACGCTCTTGGGGTTAACCGAAAGCTCGTCCACTCCCATCCTTAAGAATGTCTCCGTAAGGGTCAGATCCGCTCCCAGCTCTCCGCAGATGCCGACCCAGATATTATGTCTGTGACCTGCCTCTATGGTCATCCGAATGAGCTTCAAAACAGCCGGATGATGGGTGTCCGCAAAGGGCTCAAGCTTGGCATTCTGCCTGTCTATGGCGCAGGTATACTGGGTAAGGTCGTTCGTACCCAGGGAAAAGAAATCCACCTCCTCCGCCAGCTCATCCGCGCAAAGAGCCGCAGCCGGCGTCTCTATCATAATGCCGATCTGCATCGTGCCCATTTTAACGCCCTCGTTCTCAAGCTCCCTTTTGCACTCCGAAAGCACCTCCTTACACTCTCTGACTTCTCTTAAAGAGGTTATCATCGGAAACATTATCCCGAGATTTCCGAAAGCCGAAGCC
Source organism: Lachnospiraceae bacterium (assembly GCA_017634255.1). The sequence goes on along the minus strand of JAGBNT010000020.1, from coordinate 2,044 downwards.
CTAAGGAGCGCCCTTAGCTGCCTCTTGAAAAAGTCCTTGCGCGTAAGGCAGATCCTTATGGCCCTGTAGCCGAGAGCCGGATTTTCCTCCTTGTCCAGATTCATATAGTCTATAGTCTTATCCGCGCCTATGTCGCAGGTTCTTATTATAACCTGCTTGGGTGAAAGGGTCTCCAGCACCCTCTTATAGGACTCAAACTGAACCTCCTCGCTCGGATCCTCCGGGCTTCCAAGGTATACAAACTCCGAGCGGAAAAGCCCTACTCCGCCTGCGTCGTTAACCTGCACCGCGCCCATATCCGAAGGTCCTCCGATATTGGCATAGACCTTTATTGTCCTGCCGTCCACCGTCGTATTGTCCTTGCCCTTAAGCTCCTGGAGCAAAGCCTCCTGCTTTAGATCCTCCTCATGCCGCGCGGTAAGCGACTGGACAAGATCCTGCGTAGGCTCGATATATATACAGGAATTATAGCCGTCCAAAATAGCGTCCTTCCCGTCCCAGTCATCGCTTATGTCCTTACATTGGATAAGCGACGGCAGATTCATGCTTCTGGCAAGGATCGCCGTATGCGAGTTTGAGCTTCCCTCTCTTGTAACGAGTCCCAGCAGCAGCGATTTATCCAGCTTAACGGTCTCCGAGGGAGTAAGATCCTCCGCCACCAGAATGAAAGGCTCCGTACCCATACTTCCTTCGGTATCGTTACCCAGCAGCACATCCAGCATGGAATTTTTAAGGTCTATAACGTCGGCGCTTCTAGCCTGAAAATAGGGATCGTCCATATCCTTAAACATCTGCGCAACATTATCAAAGCCCTGGCGCACCGCGTATTCAGCAGTACGGTTCTGCTCCGTCATTATCGCCTTGCATTCATCAATAAGGTCGTCGTCGTCGAGCATAAGCTCATGCGCCTCAAAAATTCCGGCGCTCTCCTCCCCTGCTGTCTGCAGCGCCTTTTCATAGAGCGCGTGCTGCGCCTCCTGAACTTTCACCCTTGCGTCTTCAAAACGCTTGAGCTCCGGTATCGGATCATCCACGATGGCTTCGTCGATCTCATATACCGGCGCTTTAAAAATATGTATTTTCCCGATCCCAATGCCGTTTACTATCTTAGTACCCGTAGCAACCTTCATCCCTTTGTCCTCCATCTGCACGGGGCATCCGCAGACACCCCGGCTTACCTCCATCCACTTTGCGTCCTACAGATTTTCCTTAAAGAACTGCTCCATAGCAGCGGCACATTCCTCCTCGCCGTCTCCTTCGACCGTAACCCTGATCTCATCCCCCTGCTTAATCCCAAGGCCCATAAGCTTAGTGAGGGAGGTGGCTTTGCAGCTCTTCTCGCCCTTAAATATCAGGATATTACATTCATACTTCTTCGCTTCCTTAACGAGTATTCCCGCGGGTCTGGCATGAATACCCACCGGATCAGTGACTGTGTAATTAAATTCCTTCATCTTTGTATCTCCTTTCCTTTTCGTCGTTCGCCCCTCTCTCAGGGGGCATAGCCGCAACTATCACCCCCTGCGTCCATTCGCATCCGCCGGAGGCTTACAGTAAGCAAAACTATTTATATTGCTTACTATAATATCGTATTTTGAAGGGGTTTGTCTATTAGATTTCGTTTCTGTCGGCTCCATTTCATAGGCAAAAATAACCCGTTCTTTACACGAAAACCTTGAAGCCTTAGAAAGAATGTCGCCTTCGGCATTCTCGCGCCGAACGCGGTTGCATTTATGCAACATATTCCTATCGCCCGAGTGCGCATCCTTAGCGGAGCGTTTTTTGTTTAAATAGGAAATGCTGAGAAATTTCCTACTAAACAAAAATCCCGATGCAAATTTCAAAACACCTTACATCGGGATCTCCTGTTTGCCATACATAGCTGCCTTAATTACGCTTCTTTTAATATCCTTTTCTCAATTCTCTGCACCTCTTTCATTGATACCCCGGTGCACTCGCTTACCTGGGTTGCAGGTGTACCGTAGCGCAAAAGATTTTCTGCAATTCTCAATACATTCTTCCGCGCTTCTTTCTTGTCTTCCTT
>JAGBNT010000019.1 GCA_017634255.1 Lachnospiraceae bacterium | reverse complement strand
TCAATATGGTATGCAGCATTGACGGCAGCTTCGGATACTTCATGAAGGCCGTAGCGATATTGGTAAGGGGAGCCGTAGTTATGAGCCTTAAATTCCCTTCCAGCTTAACTGCCGCTTCATAGAGCGCATCCCAGGCGGGAGCATCGCTGGTCTCTTCCTGCTCCGGCTGCGCCAGCTCAACGTCTCCGAGGCCGTTCTTGCCGTGAACCTCCTCCGCATGGACCTTCTCCCTCATCATCAAAGGATTTGCTGCCCCCTTATATATGGGATAGTCAGCTCCCAGTAACCGCTTTAAGCCCCGGGTATTCCTAAAGCTATTGTCCAATGTCGAATTTCCGCTCACCGTGGATATCCCTATTATTTCAGTACATTCCAGGGCATGCAGTGCAAGTAGCGCCACCGCGTCGTCAGTTCCCGTGTCACAGTCCATCCATACCGGAAAGATCTCACCCATATGCCCTCACCCCCTCAAAAATATAGTCCGCAAAAGCGTCTCTGTTAACGTTCATTATACATTTCACATTCGGCGCCTTATCCATGACTCTCCGCCTGTCCGCCACCGTCGCCCCGCGGCAGTATTCTCCGCCGGTCTCTACCTGCACATAGTAGTCCTCAAAGGTAAATATCTCCGGGTGGATAAGTGCCATCACTGCACAGGGGTCGTGCATGGGTGCGCCCTCATAGCCCAGCTTTTTATGAAATTTATAGAAAAACTCGAGCCACTGCCAGACTATGTCGCTGACAGGATTTTTAATGTCCCGTATCCTTTCAAAGTCATCGGGTTCCAAAAGCGCCCTTTCCGTAACGTCCAATCCCGCCATTATAAGGGGGATACCCGAGCGAAAGACTATATCCGCAGCCTCCGGGTCCACAAGGATATTAAACTCCGCCGCCGGTGTCCAGTTGCCGAAGCCGACTCCTCCGCCCATTAGGCTTATTTTCTCTATATTGTGCTTTAATTCCGGGTGCGCTAAAAGGAGGGCTGCCGTATTCGTCATGGGTCCCGTGGAAACGATGGTCACTTTGTCCGCACTGTCTCTAATGACCTTTGCCATAATCTCCACCGCCGTCAGCTCACTTAATTCCCTGTCCGGCTCCGGCAGCGCCGGTCCGTCGAGTCCCGATTCCCCATGTACCGAGGGTGCCACCATGAGATCCGCCGTAAGCGGATGTGGCGCTCCCGCCGCTATCGGAGCCTCTATCCCTAAAAGCGTACAGACTCTCTGTGCATTATATGTGGTCTTATCCAAGGAGACGTTGCCCCCCACCGTCGTAACCGCCCTTATATCACAGATGCCGTCCGTCCTGCGGCTTGCCTCAGCCAGGAGCCAGGCTATGGCGTCATCATGCCCCGGATCCCCGTCCAGGATCAGGGGAAGCTTACTTTTTTCCTCTGTCATTTTATGTCCTTTCATTTCACTGTTTCTGTCTCATTTAATCTAGGCTTTCTGGCCTTATGCAGGCGGATAAGCCCGAAGACCACAAGTCCCAAAATCGTAACTGCATAAGGTATCGGGGACGCCAGATTGGAATCGAGTCCGATGGATGAAAACTTTATTCCAAGAGCCTGGGCAAAGCCGAAAACCAGAGAGCTTAAGCACCCGCCGAGGCACTCTCCGGCACCCATGGCCTGCGCCGCCAGCGCGATAAAGCCTCTGCCCGCCACCATATCCTGTGACCAGCCCTGCGCATAGCCCATGGACATGAAGGCTCCGCCGAAGCCGCTCATAAGCCCCGAAAACGCCAGCGCTATATATTTTATCTTAAGCACTGAAACACCCACCGAAGCCGCCGCATCGGAATTTTCCCCCACAGCCCTGATATTGAGCCCCAGACTGGTCCGATAGAGCATTATGGAGGTCAGCACCGTAATTATAAAGGCGAGGTAGGTCAGAAGGCTGTGACCCGAGATGATCCTGCCGATAAAGGGAATATCCCTTATCAGCGGGATACTGATATTGGGTATGCACAGGTTGGAATTTATAAGTCCCGTGGTTGACGCCATGGACTTTCCCTCGGTTATGCCCGTTATGACCTTGCATAAAAACAGGGTGCCCCCGGAGCCCATCATATTTATTGCAATACCTACGAGGATGATGTCGGTCTTTAGCTGAAAGGCGAAAAAGCACATAAGGAGCGACATGCCGACTCCGACCAGAAGGGCCGCTATAAGCCCGACTAACCAGCTCCCCGAATAATAGCTTGCGAGCGACCCGAAGAGGGCAGAAAACATCATGAGCCCCTCGAGACCTATGTTTGCAAAGCCCGCCTTCTCCACGACTATGGCACCTAAGGTCGCATAGAGGATAGGCGCCGAGATCCTGAATATCGAAAAGAAAAATTCCGGTGTGAGCATATTGCTGATAAGATTACTCATTTGCCTGCCCTCCTTCCTTAGCCAAAGCCGCCTGCGCCGCCAGCTCCTCCTGCGCCGTCTTTACCACGAGGCTCTGACGGTATCGGGACAGGAACTGCTCCGCCGCAAAGAACAGGAAGATAACTCCCTGGACGATATCTATAAGCTGCGAGGGCACATTGGCATAGGTCGCCATAAGGTCACAGCCCTTGGAAAGATATGCCATGAAAAACGCCGCCAGCGGAACGAACCAGGGGTTGTTCCCCGCCAGTATGGCTATCGTGATGCCGGTCCACCCGTACCCGGGCAGAGAACTCCAGGAATAGGTCTGGTAACGGCCCAGCATCTCTATTCCTCCTCCAATTCCTGCGAGAAAGCCGCCTATCATCTGCGAGAGGACTATGATAAAGCCCACCCCTATGCCCGAATATTTAGAAAATTCCTTATTTATGCCTATCATCCTTATCTGGTAGCCCCAGCGCGAACGGTACATAAAGAGACCGCTTAAGACCACGGCTATCATGGCGATGACAAAACCCCAGGTCAGCTTGGCGCCGGAAAATGTAGGATTATTTATTAGCGGAGCTATTTTTGCACTGTTTAAAAAGGGATAGGTCTGTATCTGTCCCTTCGTCTTGTCCGCATACGCCGTATTCAGAAGGTATTTTAGTACATACATTATAATATAGTTTAGCATCAGCGAGCAGACCATTTCACTGACATCCAGCTTTACCTTCAGGATGGCGGGAACAAGCATTACCGCCGCGACTGCCAGCCCCCCTATAAGCACCGCGATACAGGCGTGAAGCCCTGCGGGCATCGGGACATAAATTGCCACTACGGCAGTAACAAAGGCCCCGAGCATTATTCCGCCCTCAGCTCCCATGTTGAACTGGTTGGCTGCAAACATTATACACACCGCGAGCCCGGTGAATGTAATCGGCGTCATCGCCGAAAGAATATCCGCCAGGCGCTTCCCCTCAAAGGCTATGCCGCCTCCCCCTGTCCTGAAAAGGGGACCGATAAGAAGCTGCTTAAGCGCCTCTCCCATTGCAGATAGCTTTTCCGAAAAGCTGTCCCCGTCTGCGCTTAAGAAGATAAGGAACATGGCGACCACAAGGGCTATAGCCAAAGCAAGAAGGGATCGCACTATCGAGAATGTTATCTGTCGTTTTTTAGTCATGGCACACCCTCCTTATCTCCTCCTTGCTCTGCTTTTTAATTCCGAGCATATACTCACCCATTTCTTCATCACTTAAGTTTGCTGTGTCTTCAAAGTATGCGACTATCTTACCCTTATGCATTACCATAAGCGAGTCCGAAAGCTCCATTACCTCCGCAAGATCCGCTGAAACGAGAAGCACTGCTATCCCTGAGCGGGAAAGCTCCACGAGCTTTTTGCGGATAAATTCCGTAGCACCTACATCTATACCGCGGGTAGGCTGGTCCGCGAGGATGAGTATCGGCTCATTTGAAAATTCACGCGCCACTACCACCTTCTGGATATTTCCTCCGGAAAGCATACCCACCTTCTGCTCGGGTGATTTGCAAAGGACCTTGAACTCACGTACGAGCTTTTCCGAAAGCTCGCGGATATTCTTCATGTTAAACAGAGGTCCTGAATTTAACTCCTTATTCCCGGAGCGGTCGGATATGATGTTTTCCTCTACAGAAGCCGAGGCTGCAATGCCGTACAGCATCCTGTCCTCAGGCACCAGGGACACTCCCATCTCCCTGATCTTCTTCTGGGGCAGACCGATGATGGACCTTCCCTCCACTGTGGCGTCCCCTGAATCCGGCTTTGCCAGATTAAAGAGCATATCTATAAGCTCTTTCTGACCGTTGCCCTCGACTCCCGCTATACCCAGTATCTCGCCCTTTCGAACGTCAAAGGAGACATCCTGCAGCATTTTTATATTCCACTCATTGACATAGTTAAGCCCCCGTACCCTTAGAACCACGTCGGCAGGCTTTGCCTCGTCCTTACTCACGTTAAGGACTACGTCCCTGCCTACCATGAGCCTTGAGATATCCTCCTTGCTGACCTCACTGGTATTGTAAACCCCCATCGAGCGCCCGTTTCGCATAATGGTTATCCTATCGGTTATCTCCTTTATCTCGTCGAGCTTGTGGGAGATGAATACTATGGTATAGCCCTCTTCCTTAAGCTCCTTAAGCTCCGCAAAGAGCTCTATGGTCTCCTGGCTCGTGAGCACAGCGGTAGGTTCGTCGAGTATGAGTATCCTTGCCCCTCTTATCAGGGTCTTTAATATCTCCACCCTCTGCTTCATCCCCACCGGTATGTCCGCCACTCTCATTTTGGGATTGACAAAGAGATTGTACTTTTCCGCATTTTCCCGGGCTATCTCCTCCGCCTTCTGCTTGTCCAGGAAAAGACCCTTCGTAGGCGCCATGCCGAGGACTATATTCTCAGCCACAGACAGCGACGGAACCAGCATGAAATGCTGATGTACCATGCCTATCCCCTTGGATATGGCTACCGCAGAGGAGCTTAGGACAGTGGGTTCGCCGTTTATGAGTATCTCCCCCGAGGTGGGCTGCTCCATTCCGAAGAGTATCTTCATAAGCGTGGATTTACCCGCCCCGTTCTCACCCATCAGGGCGTGGATCTCGCCCTTCCTTAAGTTGAAATCCATATCCCGGTTTGCGGCGACTCCGTTTGAATACACCTTATTTATCTTCTTCATCTGTATGACATATTCGTCATTTGAAGTGTCCGCCACCCGGCGGCTGTCGGCCTCAGACATAGAGGATCCCCCTTCCTTAAAATTACGAAAAGGGCTGTAGCACCAACTCTACAGCCCCAAAAGTTTATTTACGGTTTACGGGCGTACTTCCTCTCTGAGCTTTTCAGCCTTGCCCGTGGTGTCGCCTAAGGCGCTGTCCACCGTGATCTCGCCGTTAAGGATTGCCTGCTGGGCTTCCTCAACCTTGGCCTTGGTATCAGCGCTTGCGTACTTGTCGAAATTCTTGTCGGTAACAAGACCTACACCGCCCTCGGCTATTCCAAGGGTGACCTCCTTACCGAAGTAGGTTCTTCCGGCATCCCATTCATCAAAGATCCATACCAGGGAATTGCCGATATTCTTAAGTCCCGAGGTAAGGGTTATGGCAGCCAGGTCCGAAGAGAAGGTGAGCTCCTGGTCGGAATCCACTCCGATGAAATATCCGCCGTTCTCTAAAGCCGCCTCAGCAGCTCCGTTTCCTGCATTTCCAGCAACGCCCCATATGATGTCGCACTTGTTGTCGTTTATCATCGAGGTTCCGTATTCCTTTGCAATAGCAGTATCCACGTAGTCGTTGGTGTATCTGGTATCTATCTTGATATCCGGGTTGACCTTCTGAGCACCCTCGATAAAGCCGATAAGGAAGTCGTTTATGACCGGTGAATCAACTCCGCCTACAAAGCCCAGCACAGGGTCAGGGTTCATCTTGTCGAGCTGGGAGGTATCGGTGGTCATGCACGCTGCAAAGGTCCCTACGAGGTAACCTAAGTCGTTCTGCTTATACATAACGTTTACAACATTGCCGTTTTCTCCGACATAGGTGTTGTCGTCGAAGATAAGATATTTCTGGTCGGGATACTGGGTTGCCACCTCTTTTAAGTAGTCGGGCATCTGGAAGGTACCGCAGATGACCAGGTCGTAGCTGCCGTCTGCCGATACGTCATAGAGGGTCGAAAGCCACTTGGGCTGATCCTCTTCTGTGCCGCCCATCTCAATGGTCGTACATTTTATGCGTCCCGCTGCCTCCAGCTCGTCCAGACCGCTCTTCGCCGAATCGAAGAAGGACTTATCTCCCAGGTTTCCGTTTACAAGATATACTACATTACGCACTCCTCCTTCGGGAGCTGCAGCTTCCGTCGAGCCGGTGTCCGCTGCCTCTGCCGCAGGTGCCGCCGCCTCTGCAGGAGCCTCTGCTGCGGGAGCTGCGCTGTCGGTGGTTGCCGGAGCACCGCCGCAGGCTGTCAGCCCAAAGACCATAACCCCGACCATTGCCAATGCTAAAATTTTCCTCTTCATATCTTGCCCTCCTTACCTTTACTGCAAATTTAAACAAATTACAACATTTAAAAGCTTTATATATTATACAATTTTACCAAGGAACTGTAAACAAATTAACTGGTCAGATTGCGCAGGATTTTTCTTCGAGATCGTAGGTCGGGATGAGGGTGCATAGCGGGCTATGTAACCGAAGCCCGACCTACTCTCACAGCACCTTCTGATTTATAAACACGGTCCTTTTTTTGGAATAAACTATCCTCTGTTCGTGGTAGAGTCCGTAGTAACCGCTCATAACGTATGAAACAGCCACACTTACAAGATAATAGGGTATTCCCGCAAAGCCGAAAAGCTCCGTGCTTATAAGTATCGTCGTAATAGGACAGTTCGTAACCCCGACAAACATAGCGGCTATCCCGCAGGACGCGCAGAGGGATGAGGGCAGTCCTGCAAAGTTGGAAAAAAGGCAGCCGAAGGTAGCCCCTATAAAGATGGAGGGAACTATCTCCCCGCCCTTAAAGCCTGCCCCTATACATATGGAGGTAAAGAGCATCTTCATTAAAAAGGCATACCACTCCGTATCACCTTTCATAGCCTTTATTATTACCGGAACTCCGGCTCCAAGATAATCATAGGAGCCGAGTATCAGCGTCAGGGCTATTATCACACAGCCTGCAACGGCTATTGCCGCATACTGGGACTTAAACAGGTTTTCAAAACCCTTGTGGGCTGTGGTTAACATAAGACAAAAGAGCTCACTTACAAGGGCGGTAAGGATAGCCAGTATGAATATCTTTCCGGCTGAGCTAAAGGTAAAATCCGGAAGCCTCACTATCCCGAACGCCTCGGCATCTATCCCCATTGTAGAGGCAAAATTAGAAGCCACCAGAGAAGCCACAACGCAGGGCAGGAGGGCTGAAAAATGCATAAGCCCTATGCTTATCACCTCCATCGGAAATACAGCCGCAGCGATAGGGGTTCCGAATATGGCTGAGAAGGCGGCGCTCATACCTGCCATTATCATAAGGTGCCTGTCGGAATCGCTGAAGCCCCACTTAAATTTCTGAAAAGCCTTTTTTATTTCCGTACCCATCGCGGCGCCGACGGAGCCTCCCAGCTGCAGAGCCGCTCCCTCACGGCCCACACTGGCTCCGAAGAGATGGGACACGACCGACGAGATAAAGATAAGCGGAGCCATGCTTTTTGGCAGCTCCGTCTTTGACTGTATCGTGGTCAGCACGAGGTTTGTACCCCGGGAGTGCTCCACCCCGCATTTTTTATACATAAATACTATAAGGCAGCCTGCGAGGGGCAGGAGGTATAAAAGCCAGGGATGCGCCGTCCGCACCTCCGTTACCTTTAGGATGCTCCATGCAAAGGCAGTGCTCACGCATCCCACTATCAGCCCCACTAAAGCTGCAAGGACGGTCCATTTCACCAGATGCAGCGAGCTCTTGAACAGCTCATTAAAATATTCCTCCGACCTGGTCTTTAAAAATCCCTTTATCTTAGTTAACATAATATTGTCATGCTTCCTCTAAAGCTTCCCCCTAAAACTATCCTCTAAAACAGTCCCTTCATATAGTCATCATATCTAAGACATGCCTCTTCAACCACACCGTCTATATACCCAGCCCTTTTCTCAAAAAAGGCCCTTAAGCTCTCAGAATACTGCCTTAGACGCTTCTCCTCCCAATCGCTTTGGAAAAATCTCTCCCATGTGGACGCAAGCCTTGAGCCCATCTGCCGGTCTAGGTCGCTCAATATCCCATTCACCCTTTCCGGTGTGAAAACAGTGCTCTCCAACTCCCTGAACTTATTGAGAAAGGCTTCCCTGAAGCTCTTATTTTTAAAAAGCTCTCTTAAAAGGCTGTCAAAGCCCATTGCCTCTCTTAAGCTCTCATGATCCGCCTCGAGCATGGAAATGGAATTAACGTCAAAGATATAGTACCGCCATCGGGTATCTTCATAGCTGTTATTCCGGCTGACCATAAGGGAGCGCCATATCCCTAAATTGCTCCTCGGCCAGTCGCTGACATGGGCTATATAGATATTTGCGGCATAGTACTCTATAAGGCTGTCGATATCCACCAGCTCACAAAATTCCTTATATACCTTATCGCTGTAAAGCTGCCCTGAATCTATAAACTCCCATATCTTCACATATTTCTCATCCAGAAGCTCCTCATCCTCGGTATGGTAATCGAGCTTTAGAGCCTTGCTGTTGTTCGGGGCGGTATTGTAGTGCTCCCTGAAATAATAGTCGGCATACCTCTCCTGCAGCCAGTATATCCCCCAAAATTCCCCGTTAAGGAACAAAAAAGCAGGCTTGCTGTGGACAACCGCAACGTTTCTTCCCTCCATGAGCCTTGAAAAAAGCTCGTCTATATACTTAAACTTATTGTCCTGCCCGCCGGCAAACAGGGAAACCGAGGTCTCGTACTCCTCTCCTCCGAAAAAAGAGCCCTCGAAAATCCCGTCTCCCCCGTAGATATCCCGGGCGAAAATATTTATGCTCTTTTGCTCGTTTGTCCTGCTGTAGCCCCCTCTTATCCTGATTCCTGCCCTCTGTCCGAATACGCTGTTATGCTCCTCGTCAAAATAATTAAGGTAAGCCTCTCTCTCGGCAACAGCCCCCCTTACCCTGTAGTTGGCTCCCGCCTTCTCCGGCTCTTCGGCTGTCTCTCCCGATTCTAGGAATTTTTCATATTCCTTTCCCAGCACATATATTCCCCTCTCGTTTCCGAAAAGATCCTCAGGATCAGCTATCAGTGAGATTATTGAAGCTCCTTCATACTCCGTTCTGTCCTTGTAGCCGATAAAGAATACGCCGTTGGCGACCCGGCTCATCCTGCCCTCTTCGTCGCAGGATACCGCCCTGACGATGACCGCCTTGTCCACAGCCTTATCCTCCGGCACATATTTTCCTTCCTCCACATCGAATTTAGTATAGGCGGAAAGGTCGTCCCTAGAGGCGTATAAGCTGTAGCTGCCGCTCTCATCCTTAATATGTATCGGTTTATCGTATCTAAGAGAGGACTGGTCCGGCTCGCTCCCGTCTAAGGTATAGTAGATTTCCCCTCCTCCCCTTGAATCTATCTCGAGCTCAAACTCCTCCTCATAAAAGCCGCTCTCCCTTGAAAATACCGGCTCCTCATATACGGGCAGGCTCACTCCCTCTGCCCCGTTATTGCTGTAGCCTGGGGTAGGCAGCTGCTCCCTCCATTCCTCTCCCCCGTCAGTTATACGGGCGTAGACCCTGTCATAGCCTGTCTCCGGTATGCCGCATCTGTCGCAGATCTCCCCGGAGGAATTGACAAGATAGACCTCGTCCCCGCTGCGGGAAATCGGAAAATTAAAAAAGCACTTATCCCTTAAAAAGGCGTTTGCGCCCTCGTTTATAAGGTCCTCGAGCTTCATGGCTTCCTCGTCCTTTAGCTTATTTCCCTTTCCTTCGCTGGGAATGTCCTGCGCCAAAAGTATAAAGGCTCCGGGCTCAAGCACCATATCGGGCAGCCTCCATTCCCTGCGGCTCAAAGCGGCGCAGAGCCCATAATTTTTGAGATTTATCGGGGTTCCTCCCGGGTTATAGAGCTCGACCCATGACGGATAATTGCCGTATCCGTCGTTAAGACATGAGAAATTGTTGTTGCAGACCTCGTTAATGACCGGCGTAGGGGTGTTCGCGTTCCTAAGCTCCCTCGCCGAAAGAAATACCAGTATCCCTGTAAATACCAGGGTTATGATCAGCGGAAAGATTATCTGTTTGAATTTTCCGCGCATACAGAGTGATCCTCGTGTCCGTGACCGGCGCTTTCATCCTTCTCCATCATTTCCTGCATGGTACGCCAGGCCAGGGTCGCACATTTGACCCGGGCGGGCATATGGCTTATATCCTTAAGGATGCCTGCCTCATCGAGCTCCTCTATATCCTCTTCGCTGGCCTCTCCCCTTATCATACGCATGAATTTGCCGGCATAGTCTAAGGCCGTGTCCTTATCCTCACCTATTATAAGGTCCAGCATGATATCCGTGGACGCCTGGGAAATGGCGCAGCCAGACCCTGAAAAACAGCCGTCCTCAACGACCCCGTCCTCTATCTTAAGATACAGAAAAATATCGTCGCCGCAGGTGGGATTTACCCCCTCGAGCACGATAGTAGGATCCTCCATCGTCCCCCTGTGGGTGGGACGCAGATTGTGTTCATTCAATATATTTCCGTAGATCGAATTAGCTGCCATAGCCAAGTATACCTCTTACCTTTTTGATGCTTTCTATAAATGCCCGTACATCTTCCTCCGTGTTATAAAGATAGATGCTCGCCCGGGCTGTGGAGGGTATGTTCAGGAACCGGTGCAGAGGCTCTGCACAGTGGTGCCCCGCTCTTATTGCCACGTTGTCCCCGTCTAGGATAGACGCTATATCGTGGGGATGCACCCCGTCTATCGTAAATGATACTATCCCGCAATGCTCCTTAGGGTCGGAAGACCCTAGAATATGGGCGTAAGGGAGCTTATCAAACTCCTCGAATATTATCCGGGTAAGCGCCTCCTCCGTCTCCTTTATAAAATCATAGCCCACTGCGTCAAGATAATCTATTGCCTTGCCGAGGGCGTATGCTCCGGCGGCATTCACAGTTCCGGCTTCGAATTTATGCGGCAGCGGAGCGTAGGTCGCCCCCTCCAGAGTGACTGTCTCTATCATCTCTCCGCCGTAGTTAAAAGGAGCCATCCTCTCCAAAAGCTCCTCTTTGGCGTAGAGCACTCCTATTCCAAAGGGTGCCATGAGCTTATGTCCTGAAAAGGCGAGAAAATCCGCCCCAAGGTCACTTACGTCGAGCTTCATATGGGGAGCGCTCTGCGCCGCATCCACTACGACCACCGCCCCTACCGAGTGCGCCTTATCCGCTATCTTCCTCACGGGATTGGTGCAGCCCAGAACATTCGAAACATGACCTATTGCCACAAGCTTGGTTTTGCGGGTTATCTTTGAAGCTATCTCCTCGTCAGAGAACCTCCCGAAGCTGTCGGGCTCCAGGTATTTTAAAACCGCCCCCGTCTTTCGTGCCGCGTACTGCCAGGGCAGCATATTTGAGTGGTGCTCCATTACCGTTGAAACTATCTCGTCGCCCTCCTTTAATTCGGAAAGGGCGTAGCTGTAGCTTACGAGATTTAAGGCTTCCGAGGTGTTTCTGGTAAATATTATCTCCCTTTCGCTCCCGGCTCCTAAAAATGAAGCGACCTTGCTCCTTGCCGCCTCATAGGCATCGGTAGCGCTCATGCTTAAAGAATAAAGCCCCCTTAAGGGGTTTGCGTTCATCGTCTCGTAAAACTCGCTTATTGAAGCTATGACCTCTTTTGGACGCTGCGAGGTTGCCGCCGAATCCAGATAGTGCACCCCGCTGTTTTCAAATATGGGAAAATCCCTCCGAAATCTGTTTTCCAATGCTCCTACTCCTTACAGGTTGGTCTCCAGGTAGTGCTGAATCCTCCCCTGGGATTCCTCATCGTCGATAAGCCGCCTTATGCTGTCCAGCTTTGCTCTGGTCATAAGCAGCTCTGCCTCTGCCTCCGATATGCCTCTTGAGGTCATATAGAAAAGAACCTCCTCGGAGAGCCGCCCTATGGAAGCGCCGTGGGTGCCCTCTACATCCTCTTCATCGCAGAGTATTATCGGGAGCGTCTTATTCTTTACTCCCTCCGATAAGAGCAGCGTCTCCTCCTGCTCATCTCCTACAGCCCCCTTGGCTCCTCGCCTTAAATCTATGGTCCCGCGGAAATTCTTTACCGCCCTGTCCTTAAGTGCCCCTTTTGCCATAAGGGAGCTCTGGCTCTTCCTTCCAATATGGTTTATGACGTAGTTCATATCCAGGAGCTCATCCCCTCTTACAAGATAGCCCGTGTCGCCGTCGAAGCCGGACTTATAGCCTGCCAGGTCCACATTGACTCCCACATAGGTCTTCTTTGTTCCAAGCTCCATCTGTATCAGTCCGAAGAGGGCTCTGTCCGCGGCGCGGGCTCCTATATTTTCAAAATAGGTATAGTCCCGACCCAGGAGGTTTGAATTGACAAGCTTAAGGCTCGCCCCGCTTTGGATATCTGCCTTGAAGCTAAAGCAGGCAAAGCCCTTGCCCTCTCTCTGACCGAGCTGGTTAAGTATTATGTTAACCTTGCTGTCTTCCTCAGCCTCCACCCTGACCTTCACAGCCCCCGATTCACAATCGGAATAATCCAGGTCTATCCTTAAGGGCTCTTCCGCTTTAACCCCCTTTAATACGTGTATATAAAGCTCCCTTGCCCGTACACTCTTAAAGAGCTCCTCCGCCTCGGCTCCCATTCCTCCGGGAATGTCAGCTCCTGCTTTCGGCTCCTCGGTTATGCTAATTCCCTCCGGGTTATTTTTTATGTTAACCGAAACCCCACTGAAATCATCGTCCCCTTTTACAGTTATCTGCTCTTCGGCATGATTTAATTTAAGAAAATTCCACGTAAGGGTGGGTAGATTATTTAATTTCATTTTCTTCACTTATTTTCTCCTGCAAAGTTACTGAATAGCCAGGACTTTCTCTGCCGGAAAGCCCCGCGGCCATTGTCTCCGCTTCGCTCCGGTCCGTTCAAAACCGACGTCCACCGGACGTCGTGAACCGTGCTCAACACTCATAAACGTCCACTGGACGTTTATCCAATCGCCCCTTTCATCTCAAGCTGTATGAGGTTATTCATCTCCACGGCGTATTCTAGCGGAAGCTCCTTCGAAACCGGATCGGCAAAGCCACTGACTATCATCGCCCTTGCCTCCTCCTCGGAAATGCCCCTGCTCATAAGATAGAATACCGCATCATCCGAAATACGCCCTATCCTTGCCTCATGACCTATATCCGCATCGCTTGTGCGTACATCCATCGCAGGCACCGTGTCGGAGCGGGAGATATCGTCCAACATAAGGGACTGGCAGGAAACCGTGGACTTCGCTGCCTTTGCCCCCTCCTGCACAACTATCGCGCTCCTGTAGGTGGAAATGCCTCCGTCCTTTGAGATGGATTTGGTGGAGATGACGGAGCGGGTATTCTTACCCGAATGTACGATCTTTGCCCCCGTATCCAGATTCTGTCCCTTGCCTGCAAAGGTAATCCCCGTAAACTCAGCCCTTGAAAAATCCCCCTTCAGGATGCTCATGGGATAGAGGTAGCTTACGTGGGAGCCGAAGGATCCGGAAACCCACTCTAGCACCGCTCCCTCCTCACAGATGGCACGCTTGGTATTTAGGTTATACATATTCTTTGACCAGTTCTCTATAGTCGAATACCTAAGACGCGCATTTTTACCCACAAAGAGCTCCACGCAGCCTGCGTGGAGATTATTTACGTTGTATTTGGGCGCACTGCAGCCCTCTATAAAGTGCAGATCCGCCCCCTCGTCCACGATTATGAGGGTGTGCTCGAACTGTCCCGCTCCGGGGGCATTCAGCCTGAAATATGACTGCAGGGGAATCTCTACCTTTACTCCCGGCGGTACGTAAACGAATGACCCTCCGGACCATACTGCGCCGTGCAGGGCGGCAAATTTATGGTCAGTAGGAGGGACAAGCTTCATAAAGTGGGATCTTACCTTTTCCTCGTTATCCCGAAGTGCGCTCTCCATATCCGTATAGATAACGCCCTGCTCGAGTACCTCTTTCTTGACATTGTGGTACACCAGCTCCGAATCGTACTGCGCCCCGACTCCTGCTAAAGACTTCCTCTCCGCCTCCGGTATTCCAAGTCTTTCAAAGGTATTTTTAATATCGTCGGGGACCTCGCTCCACTTCGCGCTCATACCCGTATTGGGACGGACATAGGTTACGATATCGTCCATATTGAGGTCTGTAATGTCGGGGCCCCAGTCCGGGACCTTAAGCGAATTATAAACCTCAAGGGACTGCAGCCTGAACTGCCTCATCCACTCCGGATCATTCTTTTCCTTAGAGATCTGCTCTACGATCTCGGGGGTCAGCCCCTCGTTTACCTTATAAAAGCCCTCTTCGCTGTCTTTAAAATCGTAGAGGCTCCTGTCTATATCTTCGACGGTGGTTTTTTCTTCTGCCATGCTCAAATATACTCCTCAAAGCCCTTCTTATTGATCTCTTCAACAAGACTTCCGTCTCCGCTCTTTACTATCCTTCCCTTGACGAGAATATGCGTAAAGTCCACCTTGAGTGATTCCAGTATCTTTGTCGAATGTGTGATTATCAAAAGGGCTCCGTTCATCCTTTCCTTATATTCCTCGATACCCTTGGAAACCGTGCGGACCGCGTCCACATCCAGACCCGAATCCGTCTCGTCCAAAATGGCAAACTTCGGACGCAGCATCAAAAGCTGGAGTATTTCTGCCTTTTTCTTCTCGCCGCCGGAAAAGCCCACATTCAAGTCCCTGTCCTTATAAGCCTTATCAAAGGACAGCACCTCCATACTGGAGCTTAAGTCTTTCTTAAATTCGGAGTACTTGACCTTACCCCCGTTCCTCTGGGAAACCGCGTTCCTGACAAAGCTGGACAGGGAAATTCCCGGTACCTCAAGGGGATTTTGAAAGGACAGGAACATTCCCGCCAGAGCTCTCTTATCGGCGGTATCATCATTTATCACCCTGCCGTCGAAGCGTATCTCTCCGGAAAGGATGTGGTAATTGGGATTTCCCATAAGGGCATAGCCCAATGTGGACTTGCCCGCCCCGTTGGGTCCCATGAGAACATGTGTCTGTCCCGCATCTATGTCCAGTGAGATGCCATGGAGGATCTCAGCCTCCTCAACTCCCACTGACAGATCTCTTACTTCCAGTAATGACATTTGTCTTCCTCTCTTTCGGCATGTAAAGCCATGCCAGCAATAGTTTACATAATTTTCCCTGCACAGTTCTGCAATATACAGCAAAAAGTATGAGCCCGTGATGTCGGACTCAAACCTGACATTTCCTAGTAATTTACCGGAAATTCAATATATCATAGAAAACTAAGCGCGTCAATCGCGAGGGGAGAGCCCCCTGAACAATCCAAGGGGGTGTAGCGATGAAATATATTCAAATAATTAGCCTGACACACTTAGAGAACCGGAGCCGCCGGGCGCGATTGAGTGCGCCGAGCGAAGCGAGGTGTTAGGGACATGAGCGCCGTTTCAAGGCGAACGGTGAACTTAGTGTGGTCAGAGCCATTTGAATATATTTCATCGCTACACCCCCTTGTCATTAAGCACCTCACTCTTCCTTGAATATCAACCCGAACGTTCCTGCGCCGCAATTGATAGAGATGGCGGATGAGGCCCTCTGAATTATCACCTCTTCAAATACAACCTTTTCCTTTACGAGCCCCTCTATCATCTTAAGCTCCTCATGACTTAGCCCCACATAGGTTATAAAAAGCCTCTTCTTATCTATCTGCGCCAGTATCTCCAGCGCCTTATTGATATATTTTCTCCAGCTGTTCTCCCTGCTTCCTCCGATTATCCCTCCTACCGTTATCTTGTTCCTCTTCATAACGAGCACCGGATGGAGCATTAAGGACCTGCATATGACGTTTACCTGCCTGCTTATGCGTCCGGTTCTGGCAAGGAAGTCCGTATCAGTGACCACAAAGCTGGTATGGACCTTTTTCTTCGTATCCTCGAGCCTTAAAAGTATCTCTTCGAGGGAGCATCCGTCCTCGGCAAGCCTCTTCGCCTCTAAAACCACCAGTCCCATTCCGCTGGAGAGATGCCCGGAGTCGAATACCGTAACGTTGTCAAAGGTGGCGGCTGCTTCAGTGGAATAGGCAAGACCGTTGCTGGCACGGTCTGCTATGGTTATATGCAGCACATGACGGGCACCAGTCAGGCACCGTGCAAAAAATTCCTCGTATACCTTTACCTGCGGGGCATCCGAGTGGACCTCGTTCCTTTCATCCTTAAGGTAACCCAAAACCCCGTCGGATTCGGTCTCCACGCCGTCAAGGAACATTCCCTCCTTTGTGAATATATTAAACGGAATGACCGGTATACCCAGCTTATCCAGCTTTTTTGCAGGAAGGTCACAGACGCTTTCCGTCGTAATGAGCAGCGGCACCTTATCGATATGCTTCTTAAACAGGGTGTCCTCTCCCGTTACGTCCGTATCCTCGTTTAATACCATGACCTTTTCCCTGGGAAGGATCTTAAGCAGTGTATTTTCCAGCACCGAGCCGCTCACGGGCTTTAATATATACCCGTCAAAGCCTGCCTTGTTATAGAGAGCCTGATTGTCGCTTCCTGCATTTGCCGTAAGCACGACCACCGGGGTCTCCCTGTTAAGTCCGCCCTCCTGAGAGCGGATTTTATTCAGACACTCAATGCCGTCCATCCCCGGCATCAGATGGTCCATAAAAATAAGGTCATACCTCTCGCTGAAGGTTTTCTTTAAGCACTCGGCTCCCGAGAGGGCAATGTCGATATTTACCTTCGTATCCCTTAAAAGCTTTGAAGCCACCATAAGATTCGTATCATTGTCGTCCACTATTAGCAGATGGGCGTCGGGCGCCTCAAAGCTCTGCCTGTAATGCTCTCTGACATTAAGGGCGTGCCTGGTCTCTAGCCCCAGCTCTCCGAGCTCCTTCGGGTCCACTATCTCCTGCTCCAGAGTAACTACAAACGTAGAACCCTTTGTGTAGATACTGTTTACCTGTACCTCCCCGCCCATTAGATCCACGAGCTGCTTTACTATCGAGAGCCCCAAGCCCGTTCCTTCGACATTGCGGTTCCTCTCCTCATCCACCCTCTTAAAGGCGTTGAATAAAAGCGGGATATTTTCCTTCTTTATCCCCATGCCCGTATCCGCCACGGTGATCACGAGCCTTACCTTATTGGAAGCTAAAGTATCGCACTGGACCGAAAGGGAGACAGAACCCTCTGAGGTATATTTTATGGCATTATTTAAGAGATTTATAAGAACCTGCTTTATTCGCACCTCATCCCCGAAGAGCTGGCTTGGGGTCTTTGAATCCACATCCACATGAAGCGCCAGACCCTTATCCCTGGCTCTGCCCCAGACCATGTTCACTATCTCCGAAAACATGGCTCCGACATCGTAGGACACTGGTACTATATCCATCTTTCCGGATTCGAGCTTGGACATATCCAGCACGTCATTTATAAGCGCTAAGAGCATCTTGCTGGCTCCCTGGATGCTCCGGGCGTCCTCCGCCACCTCGTCTGAAACATCCTCCCTTAAGATCATCTCGTTTAAGCCGATTATGGTATTTATGGGGGTTCTAAGCTCATGGCTCATGCTGGAAAAGAAGCGGTTCTGAGCCCTGTTTAACTCCTCCACCTCCTTGCTTTTTTCACGAACCTGCCTGTTCTTGTCCCTGAATATCTTCATCTGGAAATTGACCATAAGGCTTATTAAAAGGCTTACCAGAATTATGGCGGCAACGGCATCGGCTAGCGCCTCCTCCCTCGTATGGGCGCTGACAAGCTCAGGATATTTGTAGGAAAGCCAGAATACCGTAACCGTCATGACAGAGGCAAGGATATACAAAAACACCACCAGCTTTTTATTCTCTACAGTAAGGGAAACGTAGACGAAGCAGAATACGAACCATATGGGGGAGCCGCCGTAGATACCTCCCCCGGAAAAATATACGAGCGGAAGAAGCAGGCAGATTATCAGCACCGCCATTATAGAGGCTCCCAGCTGCACCCTTTTATATTTAACAGAAAAATAGGTTATAAAAGAGAATACGATAATGGCTCCTGCCATCCCTGCCATATCCGCAAAGCTTTCATGGATGAAAAAGCCCATGATAAACGCAACGCCGACCGCAAGTATGGCAATGGAGGTAAAGAGCCTGAATATCCTGTCCTGCATGCTGACTGAGTCGTCATAAAAGGAAGTTATCCATTTTTTTATCCTGTTCATATTCCCGAACCTCCATTTATCTGCGAGGTATTCCCCGAAAGCTTTTCAATTAGGGCATTTATTTCCTGCTCCGCTGAATCGAGGTCAAAGTCCTCTATCATCGACCTTACCTCTCCCAAAAGGGCACTGACGCTCTGCCCTCCCGTACTGAAGCCGGATATCTCCTTTATCAGGCTCTCGGCTCTATCAGCCTCAAAGGTTTCGAGACAGCTGCCTATCTCCTTTAGCTTGCTGCAAAGAAGCTTAATGTCGATCTCCTTAAGCTCCTGTTCGGTCTCTTCCCCGACACCCAGAGCCTCCCGGACCTTAAGGGCTGTTTCATGGTACAGGCTCTTAAGCTCCTCCTGATGTGCCATTATATATTCGCTTCCCTTACCGCCGGCGGCAGCCTCCTTAGCCGCAGCCTCCATGGATGCAGCGAGCTCGGACAGCCTGTCGGCTCCGACCATCTTGGAAGAGCTCTTCAAGGCATGAACCCTTATGCGGTAATCCGCCCAGTCCTCTCTTTCAAAGTTTTCATCGATGTCCCTGCTCTTCTTATCAAAATCCAAAGCGAATTTATTAAGGAGCTCATAATAAAAGTCCTTGTCGCCCCTGCAGTAATTTAAGCCCGAGCGTATATTTATACCCTTTCTGGCAAGCTCCTCTATCGGATCCTTCCTTTCCTCTTCATTCTGGGTGGGAGCCTCTTCCCTGGTAAAGGCGCTCTCCTCCCCGGCTTCCCTGTACTTAACCGCTGAAACCGGCAGCACCTTCTTAAGCGTACGCTCAAGCTCCGTAGGCTCTATGGGCTTGGCTACAAATTCGTCGAAGCCCTCCTCCAAGAACATCTCCCGGGCTCCCGAAACCGCATTTGCCGTAAGGGCTATTATTACAGGAGCCTTCTTCATATCCCTTGAGCGGCGCTTTAATACCTTCATTGCCTCGACTCCGTCCATCTCCGGCATCATGTGGTCCATGAAGATAATGTCAAATTCCTCCACCTCGAAGATATCGATAGCCTCCTGACCTCCGGAGGCAGTGACCACCTCCATTCCATAGTCCGAGAATATTCCCTTTGCCACAAAGAGGTTCATCTCCTCGTCGTCCACCACTAGAGCCCGAACGCCCGGGAAATAAGGCCGCTTTTCCTCAACGCCTTCGAGTGACCCGTCCTCGTTCTTGACCGCATTTAAGATATTCGCCACCGTAAAGGCAAAGAAGGGCTTTCTCATAATCAGCATCCGGCTTCCCGGCTTTAGAGTAAAGAAATAGCTGGTCGATACCGCCACCTTTATATCCTCGTCCAGGTATTCAAAATAGCCCTCGTCCCTTTCGTATTCCTCCTGACCTATAAAGAGATGGGTGAGCTTGTAGGTCTGCATAAGCTTTTCCAGCTCCGCTATGGAGCTGACCCTGTGAAGCTGAAGGTTGCATCCCCTTACCATGTCGGCTATGGTATCGTTATAGAAATCCCTTAGCCTTGCATTTTTATACTTATCCGGCTTTAAATAGCAGGCAAGGCAGAGCTCCTCCGGGGACTCCACGCTTATGCTCGGCGAATCCTCCGCCACCCTCTGGGGTATCGAGACATAGACCGATGTTCCCTTTCCCGGCTCGCTCTCTATCCTGACAAACCCTCCCATGGCTCTGACAAAGCCGTAGACTATGGGAAGTCCGAGACCTATGCCGCCTGCCCTTCTGCTCCGTCCCGAATCCGTCTGGTAGAAGCCGCTCATTATCCTCTCCCTGTCGGCTTCGCTGATACCGATGCCCGTATCCACCACCTCTATGCAGACATTTACGCCATAGTCCTTTTTCATCGTATAGACATGCACGTATATCCCGCCCTCCCGGGTGAACTTTACAGCGTTATCCAGGAGGTGCCTTATGATCTTCTTGACCCTTCTGCCGTCGCCCTTTAGCCTTGAGGGTATCTCCGGGTCTATATTTATGACGATCTCCGGAAAATCCTCCGTCTCCAGCTGCTGTATCTCCGTGACTATATCGTTTAAGACCGAGGACATCATATAGGACTCGTTGGAAAGCTTTATTTTATTCGTATCTATCTCGGTATAATCGAGAATATCCCCTATCTGCTCAAAAAGCCTGTGCCCGGCACGCTGCACCCCGGAGAGCTCCGTCTTTCTCTTTAAGTCGGTCTCTGACTTTATCATTATGGAAGTTATGCCTGTCACCGCGTTTATCGGTGTTCTGAGCTCATGGGAAACGTTGGTCATAAAGTCGTCTGTCCTACGGCTCACCTGCTCCAGCTCCTCCATCATCCTGCCATAGTCCGCAAGGTCGGCTCTTCTTTTGTTTATTGACGCTTCAGCTATTCTGGAAAGGATAAAGACAGCCCCGATATGAAGGAGCATCCTTAGAACGTTTAAGGCGCTGACCCTGACCCCCGACCCGGAGGTTATTGCCAGATGGTATATGAGCAGCAGGGCGTAGACTCCGAGTGTCATCCTTATAACTGACTTTTCCTCAGTCATGGAATATACTGCAAAGATTATGGCTGCTATTATAGATACATCATGAAGGCTTGTACGGTGAATACCGTAGAAAAACATGGCGATCATAAGGAAACCGCCGTAGATCCTGAGTCTGACGGCAGCAGAAAAGAACTGACCTATATGCATCCACCAAACGGCAGCGATGCTGACTGCCATCAGTATGGGTATCCAGGGCTCCCAGTTTAAGATGAGTGATGCCGCTCCGAGGGCGATGCCTCCCAGCGTATAGATGATGGGAATTACAAGCTGGATCCATTTCCGGTTTTCTTCCATGCTGGTCTTTATATCCACTTATATACCCCCCTTATATTATCTTATTAACTATAGTAAACGACAAAGTTCTCTTTACTTTGACGTTTACTGCGCCGGATTTTGCGGGACTATATTTCTCTTAATTTATATTCCTTATCCTCGTCGATCATAGCCAGAATGATATCCGCATATTCCGGGTCGAACTGGGTCCCCCTGCCCCCGGCTATCTCCAGTCGGACCTTCTCCTGCGGCAGTACATCCCTGTAGCTTCTCCGGCTGGTCATGGCGTCGTAGGCATCCGCCACGGCAATGATCCGCGCCTCGGCTGGTATGTCCTCACCCTTAAGCCCGTCCGGATAGCCCTTGCCGTCGTAGCGCTCGTGGTGCCAGCGGGCTCCGGTTACAAGCCCCGGAAACTCCGAGATGTTCTTTAATATCCTTGCGCCCAGCACCGGATGGTTTTTTATCTCCTCGTACTCTTCTTCGGTAAGCTTCGCAGGCTTATTTATGATCGAGTCCGAAACCCCTATCTTCCCCACGTCATGCAGGAGTCCCATGATATATATATTGTCCTGCTCCTGCTCGGACAGCCCTAAGCGCCTGGCTATCTCCTTGGCGTATTCCGCGACCCTCGTGGAATGGCCGTTGGTATAGGTGTCCTTTGCATCCACCGCCCCGGAAAGCGCCTGGATTATCTGGGTGGACATCCTCTCTATGCGCTTCTGGTGAGCCACTACCTCCTGGGTCTTTATCTCCACCTCGTGCTCTAAGGATGTCTGCAGCCTTATAAGCTCCAGGGTATGGCGCACCCTTATTAAGAGCACCTCCGCCACAAAGGGCTTTTTGATAAAATCCATGGCTCCGATATTTAATCCCTTTGTCTCCGTCTCGCTGTCGTCGTCCGCTGTAAGGAAGATCGTCGGGATATTGGCAAGCTCCTGCCTTTCCTTTATCCTGTTTAAGGTCTCGAAGCCGTCCATTTCGGGCATGTGAATATCCATGAGGATGAGATTCGGGATATTTTTTTCAAGAAACTTAAGGGCCTCTGCCCCCGATTTAAGGCAGCTGACCCTCATTCCCTCACTCGTCAGGATATGGCTCGCCATTCTTAAGTTTGAAGTATCGTCGTCCACGACTAATATCCAGTCACCCATACGTATAATTATACCCTAATATCCTGTGTATAACAAACTTTCTCAAACACCGCCACCGTCTCTATCCCGCTGGTCTTCGGGAACATATTTACGCAGCATGCTTTTTTAAGGCTGTAGCCGGCTGTAAGGATAGCCTCCATATCCCTTGCCAAGGAGGTTATCTTGCATGATACATAAATGAATTTTTTAACCCCGTAGTCCAAAAGCGACGCTAAAGTCTTCGGATGCACTCCCTCTCTCGGCGGGTCAACTATGAACATATCCGGTTTAGTATCCAGCCCGGCTAACACCTTACCCACATCGCCTGCTAAAAAGACCGTATTCTCAATATTATTAAGCCCTGCGTTTTCCCTTGCGGCTCCTACCGCCTCCTCAACGAGCTCGATGCCGCAGACCTTATCCGCGCATTTGCTCATGAGCTGGGCTATGGTGCCGGTTCCGCAGTACAGGTCGAAAAGCGTCCCGACATGTGCATCCGCCACATATTCCCTGACCTTGGAATACAGTACCCCGGCACCTAATGTATTGGTCTGGAAAAAGGAAAATGCCGTTATCTTAAATTTAAGCCCCAGTATCTCATCGTAAAAAAAGTCCTGCCCGTAAAGAACCCTCGTGCCCTCGTCTATAATCGCGTCAGCCGCGGAATCGTTTACGGTGTTTAGTATCCCGGTTATCTCCCCCTTAAGGTTCTTAATACCCAGAACGCAGGAGGTGAATTTCTCCAAAAACCCCTCCGGCTCCTTGGAGGTCGTGACCAGGTCCACAAGTGTCTGACCTGTATTTTGCCCCTTTCTTACGAGGAGGTGTCGCAGATACCCCTCTCCCGTGTGCTTGTTCCTAAAGGAAATTCCTTCGCTTCGCGCCAGCGTAAGGACTGCCTTTAAAATACTTACAAAGTCCGCATCGGCTATATTGCAGCCATCTACGGTGACTACATCGTTAAAATGCCCCGAAACATGCATACCCAGATTGAGCTCTCCGCCCTTTACCGCGTCTCCGAAGGAAAATTCCATCTTGTTCCTGTAATTATATTCATTAGGCGAGCTTATCACTCCCTCAAACCAGTCCCTGGCAAGACAGCCCTCATGACCCTTCGCCGCGTTTTCAATGAGCTTTTTTACCTGCTCTCCCTTTAGCCCCTCCTCCGCTTCTATCGGCAGGGTCTGGTAGGAGCAGCCCCCGCACACCCTGAAATGAGGACAGGCTTTTGCTGTCTCCATCGGCGAGGCTTCTTCTATCTCCTTTAGATTTCCGGTATATCTTCCGTTCCTTTTTTTCT
Organism: Lachnospiraceae bacterium; assembly: GCA_017634255.1. Next base: position 10,848 of record JAGBNT010000019.1, on the reverse strand, counting down.
TAACAAAAAAAGAAACCGTCTGACCCGGGATGGTATTTTTAACCACGCAAATACCACCCTCAGTCTCAACGATTCCTTTATTTGGAAAATCAAGTTCAATGACCTTTCCGGTCACGAGCTCATTTTTTTTCATATATTGGTCGCAGTTTCCGCTGCGCCTTTTACAGCCACCGGCTCCTCCTTCTTTACTTCTTCCTTTTTGTCGTCCTCTCCATCCTCGTCGTCGAAGAAATCATCCTCGAATCTGTCGTCGAAGTCATCATCGTAATCCTCAAGATAATCGGGAGTAAAGTACCTGTAGATCGCATAGATGATGGCAGCCAGAGCAATGGCTCCCGCAACAGCCGCACATACTATAAGTATCGTATTGTTCTTTTTCTGCATTTCCGCTATCTCCTTCTTTTTACGTTTTTCTATTAACTCCGTTAAATTCATCTTAATATTGTTCACAAACTTCAAAACACTTTCAAGACCAGATAACTCCAGCATACTTTAAACCCTCCGCAAAACCAAGAATACAGTAACTGTTCAGAACTCCCTGGGTTCAGAACAGTTACTGAAGCCCGCAATTAAGATTTGCTTCGCAAATGGGCGGGCTTCCTGCTAAATTTACTCCTTTGTACGCCCTCAGCAGCAAGTGCAAAACATGCCAGTGGCATGTTTTGAATGCCGTTTAGATGCGCTGAGCGCATCTGGCATCGTTTTCGGGCTGTTCTGAATAATTACAGAATACTATCATATTGTATCAAAGCTTTTTTAATTTGGCAAACCCTGCAAACATCTTTTTTGTTCCGGCTTCGTCGAAGTCCACGGTCACCTCGTAATCCCTGCCTCCGTTTGCGATATTTTTGACCGTTCCCTCGCCGAACTTAAAGTGAAGCACCCTGTCGCCGACCCCGTAGTCCGGGGCTTTTGCGCTGTCCGCGAGGCTGCGCTTCTTAAACCCGCTAGAGAAAGCCGTGGGTGCCGCTGCAAAGGCGCTTCTAGCGATCTGCCTCGAGCTTTTTTTCGGTTCATCGCTCTCCACGCGCTTCACCGGAGCTACCTTCATATCCAGAAGCCCTATCGGAATCTCCCTTATGAACCGCGAGGGATTTGAATATCTCGTCTCCCCGTTTATCATCCTCTGCCTCGCACAGGTTATCGAAAGCTCCTCTCTGGCTCTGGTTATCGCCACATAACAGAGCCTCCTCTCCTCCTCCATCGCAAATTCATCGTCGCTTGTCATCGTGGCAAAGCCCGGGAAAAGTCCCTCCTCGACCCCAGCCATATAGACGTTCGGAAACTCAAGTCCCTTTGCATTGTGCATTGTCATTATCAGCACCTTATCTGCCTCGTCCCCGTCTCCCGTCTTGTCCAGATTGCTGCCCTCTATGCCGTTTACCCTCATGAAGTCCACAAGGCTCGGCTCCTCGGTTTCGTCCTCATATATATCCAGAGTCTCCTTGAGCTTATTTATATATTCCGTAGCCTCGAAGTATTTCTCCTCGTTCTCGGATTTTTCCTCCAGCCAGTTTAGGTATTCTGTCTTATCTATAATCTCATCCAGCACCTCGGACAATCTTTTGGAAGCCATGTTCTCTCTTATCCCGATAATCAGGTCATAGAAACCGTGCATGGAGTTTACTGCCTTTGCGCTCATAGTCGGAACCCTCTCGGCTATGCCGGTGGTCTCAAAAAGGCTGTAGCCGTTGGCAGTTGCAAAGACCACGCATTTTTCCACGCTTGCCGCCCCTATCCCCCTGCTCGGAGTATTTATTATCCTAAGGGTTCTAAGGTCGTTTCCGCCGTCCGCAACCGTCATCATATATGCCGTCAGATCCTTTATGACCTTCGTGTCCCAGAAGCGTAAGCCCTTTACGAGGTCATAATCTATCCCCCTGACCCTGAAGGCGTCCTCCAGCTCCTTACTCTGTACGTTGGTTCGGATCAGCACTGCAAAATCCCCGTACCTTTTGGAGCCGCTTAAAACCTTCTCCCGGATGTCGTCAGCAATGTAGGCTGCCTCTCCCACAGCCGTATCCAACTGCTTAAAGTGTATGAGCGAGCCTGTTTTATTTTCGGTCCATAGGCTCTTCGCCTTTCTCTGGGTATTGTTCCTGATAACGGCATTGGCTGCATCCAGAATATTGGAGGTTGAGCGATAGTTCTCCTCGAGCTTTATGACCTGTGCCTCGGGATAGGTCTTTTCAAAGCTGAGTATATTGTAGATATTTGCCCCCCTGAAGCGGTAGATGGACTGGTCGTCGTCTCCGACCACGCATAAATTCTTATATTTTCCTGCCAGCAGACGGATAAGCTCAAACTGAGCCGTATTCGTATCCTGGTACTCATCCACCATTATGTACTTAAAGCGCTCCTGATAGTAGTCCAGCGCCTCCTTATTCTCCCTGAACAAGGTGACCGTGTTCATGATGAGGTCGTCAAAATCCATGGAGTTATTTTTCCTGAGCCGCTTTTGGTATTCCTTGTAGAAGCGGATAAGCATCTCCTTCGAGAAGTCGTTTTTATTTTCCTTTTCGAACTCCTCTGGTCCTATAAGCTCATCCTTTGCCTTGGATATCGCATTTAATATCCTCTTTTCAGGATACATCTTTTTATCCACATTGAGCTCCTTATATATATCCTTAAGGATGGACTTCTGGTCCGAGGTGTCCGCTATCTCAAAGCTTTGGGTATAGCCCAGATATTCGGCGAATTTAAACATTATCCGAAGGCAGGTCGAATGGAAGGTCGAGACCCATATCCTGTCGGCATCGGTCTTCATCATGTCCCTGACCCTGTCCCGCATTTCCTTCGCCGCCTTGTTCGTGAAGGTTATCGCCATGATATTCCAGGGGTTTATCCCCTGCTCGAGCATATTTGCAATTCGGTATATAAGGGTCCTCGTCTTCCCGGAGCCCGCCCCGGCAAGGATAAGCACCGGCCCGTCCACAGTTCTTGCGGCAGCCGCCTGCATCGGATTTAATTCTTTTTCCAGATCCGGCATTTATTTATTCTCCTGTAATTTTTTCCGTAGGATTATATCATAGGATATTGAATTTTATCGAAAATTCAATATCCGTATTGGACCAGGTCATCGCGAAGCGATGGGCGTGTCCCGCGGAACGCGGGATTCCTGAACGCAATTCCGATTTTGCGTTCAGGAAGTCATGATTTTTTCTTTGTTGCACTTTTGTTACGCCTTGTAGTATGCAGCCTCTCTATAATCAATCACCGCGATTTCCTGCATCAGTTTTTTTGCCAGATTGACGATCTGCTCCAATTTCATTGCTGTTTCGTCAGAATAGTATTTTTCACCGCATTGAACACATTCTTCACAAGGAACGTTTTTAATTACAATAATACCGTTATTATAATTCACCACATGTGTAGTGGTATTCTGCTTTACTTCATTACATTTACAAAACATGCACATTATTTCGCCGTCCTTCTCAAATGTGACTAGTCTTACCGTTTATTCATCATCCAGTAATGTGATTCTGAAATAGTGGTCTTTGAAATTCACTTCACATATCAGACTATTTAACTCTAAGCACGCATAATCGCTGTCTTTCTCCGCTTAATGATGACATACCCCGCCAGCAGTACAAGGCTTACGGCGCTTATGAGGGCGCCTGTCCTTAAGAGCGGCGTCTCATAGGTAAGCCTTATACTGTGGTCGCCTGCCGGAACTAAGGCTGCCATATACATATCGTTTGCGCAGTAGAGCTTTGCTCTCTCTCCATCTATCTCAGCGCTCCACCCTGCAGAATAGGGCATTGCAAAATACAGTATCTTTTCGCGGTCGGTATGCAAGGTTCCGCTTAAGGTGTCGGTCTCCCAGACCTCATTTTCAAGAACGTTTTCTTTGAGCCTATCTATCTTCTCCTGATAAGCCTCCATACTGGAGGAATATATCCGGATATCGTCTATTTTATAGATACCGGAGTTCGAAAAGGAGAGCTCGAGGGAATCGAGGGGCTCCTCGTTAAAGCCGAGGTTCACTATAAAATCATGCCGGCCCCCGTAATTCTTTTTATAGGGTGTGACATAGCTTATGTCGGATGAGTCCCCATTCGGAAACGACACATGTATTCCGGTGCTGCCGACCTCATCTACGAAAAAATGACCCCTTATAATATCTATCCTGTCCTTAAGGGGCAGAAAATCAAAATTTGTCTTATTATAAAGCCTGCCCGGGTCGTATTTGTCATCATCCCCGAAATAGAGCTTGTATTTATCTATGGGCTCAAAATCAACTCCCTTTACATAAAGATAGGTCTCGCTTTTCGGCGGGGTTTTAAACCCAAGCTCAATGGAACCGCTGTCAGTAACGGTATAATAGTTGTCCCTTATCCTTATATTCTCGTCAGCCTTAAACGAAGTGATGCTTACCGAGCTGTCTTTTTCAGGGGTCTTGATCTCCTTTAAACCTACGCTCATCTCGTCGCCCCCGTCCAAAACAGCGGCATCCAGCATTATCCACTCCCTGTCCGCCGGAGAAAGAGCCAGCCAGTCCTCCTTTTTGATATAGCTGTCATAGGTGAAGCCCACGGGAAGTGCATGATCGTTTTTAAATACATATTTATATTGCTCCGTCTCAGAGCGTATGGAGTTTGACTGCCTTTCGCTCAAAGCCTTTGTTCCAAGCTCCTGCATAAGGGCTTCGAGCTTCCTGTTTTCATAAGCCTCATTTACATTTGTGGAAACCACAAAGGAATAGCCATACGGAGTCTTTCCGCTGCTCGAAACATAGTATTTTACTGCCGAGATCGCATTTGCCACCGTGCGGTCGTCATAATCGTTATAGATATATACATCGTTGTTCAAAAGCGCCAGATCACTTCGAAATTTCTGACCCCAGGGATTGACCGTGGACCAGTAAAAGGAGGTCGAAGAAAGGTCGTGCAAAAAGCCGGAGTTAAGATCCAGGTCTCCCGAGTATCTGTAAAAGCTCATGTCGTTGCATAAGGCGGCAGCCGTCTTAACCGTCTCGCTTTCATTATTGTAAAGAGTCTCGAAGAGACCCTCCTTTTCACGGACGTACCCTGAGGAGAAGCTTCCATCCTCAGTGGAGTACATATATATGCCGTTTATGAATATGCAGGCAACGCAGGAGGCTATCAGCAGATACTCCCTTTTCCTTACGGTTATCAGGTCATTAAACAATAGCAGCAAAAGTACCAGCAGCACTGCAAAGGATAAAAAGACATTTTCACCCCTGGAATCGGAAATGAGTATGCAGATTATAAAATAGACCAGAACCGATATAATGACGGTGCGGCGCTGTTCCTTAAACCCATTGGCATACTCCTGCCACATGAACACAAATATATAAGACGACAGGAAAACGACCGCAAAGCTCCATCTGTCCAGGGAGTGAGAAAAGCCGTTAAAAATGCTCCCGAATATTTTAAAGATCAGCATAATGGGCACCGCCGCAGCAAAGATCTTAAGCATCAAATGCTTTTTTTTGGAGGCAAAAAGAATTATCAGAGCCGGAACTGCGAGGACTGAAATGCTCCAGTAATTATCAATGTTAATTAGCCTTCCCGGCATGCCGGCTATGTCTTCTAGGCTTCTGGTAAGACTCATAGCGGCGTTAAGCCCTACCCTGGGGTTTCCGATAAAGCTGTATATCTGGGGAAGCAATATGACCGCCGAGAGAGCAAAGCCCCAGAGCGCCGACACTGCTATCCTTAAGAGGCTTCTTAAAAGCTCTCCTGTATTGCGCCCGTAGACTAATAGTAGTCTAATGACCGTATAGCCCGCCGCCATTATCCCGCACATATAGAAAAAATAGAAGTTGCTCAGGGAGCAAAGCATTACCGAGAGGGTAAATACCAGTATCCTCTTTTCCCTGAGGATCATTTCAATTCCCAGGATCATAAGCGGCAGATATATAAGCGGCGTAAGGAAGTAGGGATGATCCACGGTCCAGCGAAGCCCCCAGGAGCTAAAGCAGTACATAAGCGCTCCCGAAACGCCCTGGAGTATCTTGCATCCGCCTATGGTGTATCTGACAAAAACAAGGAATGAAAGTCCCGCCAGATAGAGCCTTAGTATCTGGATCATATCGTAGCATATGTATATATTATCTCTGTCAAAGAAGACCGACAGAAGCGTAAGCGGATCCCCGACAACATAGTAGTGCAGCGTAGACAGTATATCCCCGCCCTCTCCTATGCCTGGCTCCCATTCCGGCAGCACGAGCCGGTGTTCGTATATAATGCTTTTTATAAAATCCTTGAGGTATTCGGAGTAATAGACGAGAGCCTTTACGTGCTGGTTCGTCCCGTCGCCCCTGCTTATAAAGGTCAGCCCTCCCAGATAGAACACCGAAAAGATGATGAGCGCTGTGAGGATGAAAAGGGTCGTATACAAAAGATACGCATTATTATGCAGTTTTTCCGAAATTTTCTTGATCCTAATACTCATATGTTCCTCTTAATCTTCGTTACTGTTCACAGCCTTTCAGGCTGCGAACGTAACGGGTTTTGCCAATTAAATTGCCTTCGGCAATGGGGCAAAACCCCTGCATGGCATAATTCTTTGGGCCGTAACTGCGCAGCAAGGTGCGCAGTTCGGCTGTGAACTGTAACAAAATCGGGCAGCTCTACCACCTTTCCACAGTGATATGCTGCCCGCGATTTACACCTCAAATCTCAACCTCCACGGTCACGCCTGCCTTGAAGATCACCTCGTAGCCGTCATCCTTCACGACCACCCTTTCCAGGTACCGGATGACCAGGTCATTGTTGAAGCTCTCCATCCGCCCGTCCTCGGTAAGCACGCCTTCCGGCACCATGTACCTCGTGTGGCAGAAAAAGTCGTCGTAGTCACGGCAGGCTCCGGTCTCTTCTACAGCTTCTGCTTCCCGGCTCATCCACTCCGGCAGGCTGTTCTTGACCATCTCGTCCACCAGCTCCAGCAAGAGCCTGATCTGCACTTCACGATTCGCCTGCTCCGACCGCTCGGCGTAGAGAGCATCCTTCCCGCGCCTCATGTGCCCGCCGCAAAGACCGCAGATGAGCCTGCCGGAGAACATATATCTCCATCGCGTTGATTAGCCGGTATATACATACAGCCCCATCTTTTCTTCAGCGATCTGGCGCAGCGGAATCGGCGTGGCGGAATAAAGGGCATCCGGGCAGAACTGCGCCAGGAAACGCTCCGCCTCCTGCTCCAGCTTTTCATTCCTCTGCTTCTCATTGTATCCGAAAGCAGGGTACAGGCTCTGGCTCACGGGAACACCGGGAAAATGGAGCGCATGGTTCTGCCCCTCTCCCGAATATTGGTAATGTCGGTAGACCCACGTCAGGGTGAGCTCATATTTCTTCGTTCCTGGCGGATAGAACAGAATCTTTCCCGCAACATCCAGCGATGCGCCGTCCGCATCCTCTATGTCCTCATCACCGACAGGGAACCAGCAGTCAAAGGTGCAGCAGAAATACAGGGTATCTCCGCCGACTGACAGTTCCCTGGTATAGTCAAGCCGTATGGCCCCAAGCGTCATATCTGCCGCCGCTTCCTCTGTGATTGCCTTTATACCCCATGACAGGATATGTTCCGGGATCTCCCTCTGTATATATTCCGCGATCTCTTCCAGACACCGATCATTTATAAACCTGTTAAACTGTCCCCACGGCGGGCTTTGATTGTAGTAGATCATTCTCCGTCTCCCTCCTCTATCCCCGCCGCAATTCGTTTATTAATCCGTTCCATCTTTATTCCTGCACGTTCCCGCGCCGTTCTCCAGCACTGATTCAATATGCACTCCGATCCTATGTTGGTGAACTGCCAGTACCTTCTGGAACCCATGTAGGTCTCCAGCTGCCATTTCCGGACAACCAGGCGATGGAAGGCAGCTCCCTGGTATCAATCTCTACGGCGGTTTCATCGTCGATTGATTTGTCTGTCATTTGGGCCGGAAGGTCGATGCTGTCCAGGCTATTGTCGATTATGGTCTCCGGTTCGGGCACAGATTCGTCTGCCGCATCCTGTCAGCCGCAGCGCGTTCCTGATCCATAAGGCCGAGGGCGGCAAAGGTATCCGCATATTTCATCAAAAGGTCAAACCGCTCATTTCGGATCAGCCTGTAGAAACATTTGCGGATTTCATGCAGATTCTCTTCGGCATCTTTGTAAAACACACAACCGCCATCTGCCAACTTTTTAAGGGCCGTACAGTGGTCGGAGACACAGGAGAAACAGGAAGCAGCAAAGCAAAGGGAACACTCTTCCAGATCAGTTTCTTCGCCGACCTGGTCAATAATATACCGCTGCTCCTGCTCTGCATCCATATGTCCACCTCATTTGTTCCTATAGTATTTTTGATTTGGGCTCTTAGGTTTATCCGGAATTGTCCTCAACAATCGTCCCGTCTCCAAAAGAGGATTCAGTATATTCTTCGAAAAATACTCTCGTGAATTGATCTCACAGAATAACTGCATTTCTGTTCTTGTTCTTGGCTCCTGGCAGTACGCTAACAGCTCTGTTAAGCGTTGGGCATCCAGCTTTATCACTACAGCTTGTTCACCAGCTTGCCCACTAACATGCCCACCAGCTTGCTCACTCAGCTTGCCCACTTGCCCACCTGGTACAGGCACGGTGCCAGGACCAACTTTTGTCATAGAGCCTGTCGTCAGTGGTATGATAATTTCAAACACATCACCCTCAATAAACTCCGGCTCTGCACCACTGTACAGCTTCGTATACTTGTAGCTGTTGCGCATTCCGCTGCCCAGTTCATCCGCAAAACCAATCTTCCTGAAGATCTTAGAAATCGGAGGATTCTTGGCAAAGGGCTTGAACGTCTTCAAATCCAGTATGCCGATGCCATGCGCACGGTTCCCATTCTCAACCAGAATCCTGTCTTTTTCGATTACCATCTTGGCTACGTAGCCGTTACTGTAATCACGGTGTGCCAGACTGTTCGAGATAATCTCACGCAGGATGGCATCCCTGGCGCTCACGCTCTGAATCCCGTCCAACACAAACAGATCGTTCAAATGCTTCTGTCCAAAGTCAAACATCCGATCATAGGAATCCAGAAGATTCGTGGGATCAATCACATCCCTGTCATCGTAACGGTCGAGATTGTAAACCCTGTAGATGCAGTCAGTTTTGTGATGTGCGCAAGCCGACGCGATCATGTTATCTGTTCCGAACAGAAGAATCGCTGAGAGTGTGATTCCCGTTCTTCCCTGCTCATCCGTAAGAATCAGCCCGCTTGTCCGCAGCATCTCCTCGTCCTTCATGCTCTCCCATGGGTGCCGTTCATTTCGATTGAAAAGGCGTTTCCTCGCTGCCGCCATCTGCCGCGCCCTGTCAATCAGGTCAACACGCAGGTCGGAAACACTCCAATAAGGATAAACCTTATTCACATAGTAGGTACTCTGCTTTCTGGCATAGCATTGAAAAACCATGTCAGCGATATCCGTTATATCAATGTCTGCGTCTCCATTCCGGTCATAAATTCTGCTGCGATGACGCATAACAACAGGGCTGATCGGGATATGGATATGAAGAACATGGTACTCTCCCGGCTCTTCTGTGATCACCTTTCCGTTCTTGTCCGTTCCCGTAAATCCACCCTCAGAATGGTAAACATACTCTGTCGCCGTAAGATATGTCGGCGGAAACAGCTTGTCTTTATTGTTTGCCAGATTGCCAAAATTCGTGATGAGCTTTGATGCACAGCCTGGCTCAACGCCCAGGATCACACCGCAGTCATGTACACCCAGGAAAATGTCACCGCCCTCCCGATTGGAAAAAGAGCATACGGTATCAAACAGCGACTTGGGAAGTTCTTTCTTTGCCTCTTTATATTCAAGCTGATAATCTTCACCATGCCGAATCATATCCAGCAGTTCAATGGGAAGTTCAGGTATTTTCATCATGAATCATCTTCACCTTCCTCTGTTATTTTCAGGACATTATCCCCCTGTTATACATGTGTAGCATTCTTCTTCTCTATTCGTGGATCCCCAGGTTTCTTTGCGTCAGACGGAACAAGCCACATCTTGCTCTTCAGAATGGCTCCTTCTATTCTTCCCTCGGCACAAAGCAACGATACACGCCGCCTTGAAATTCCCCATTTTTCAGCTATTTCAGCTGTGGTTAAAAGCTCCATGGATGCCTCCTGCGCTCTTGCATAGTAAGAACCAGATACAATCGCATTATATACCTGATGAGGAACACTTTCAAGCAAAAAAATAAGACTTCTTCGGTCAAAGTCATTTTCCTTCCACCTTATCCCTGTTTCTGAGTCCAAACCCAGATCACAACTCTCTCCGGCGCAAACACCTCTTCATTATCTGCCCCTTTTAAGCAGTTTTCTTGAAAAATCGAGAGATTTTCGGTGCAACATGAAAGGTTTTCATCATCCTCGCGCCGTGGCAAGTTGTGATTTAGGTTCCCGCTTCGATTCCTGTGGGGATGGATGTGGTATAAGGTTGTGTAGCTTCGGTTTCGGTGCCGAGGGCGTACTGCATTTCGCCGCCGGTAGCTTCACCCGTCGTCACGAGTTCCTGTGGGTCGCCATTATAGGTCAACGTCTTTGCTTCCGGTGCTTTTGTTACAACTGCGGCCTCCTTCGATGCGTAAGTATAGGTGTAGGTGGTTTCCGCTGTGATCGCCGTATTCGCGCTCGGAGTCACATCCCAGCTTCCTGCCTTGTAGGTGTCGTTCGGCTTCGTGCCGACTGCCGGAATCTGGTTTGCCGACAGTTTGAGGGTGTCTCCCTCATAACCCGTCAGCGTTACCGTCTTATCTGTCGTGGTTTCATCATTCCAGGAGCCGTTGACTACCTTGAAGGTCACGGTCTGGCTGATGGCGTCCTTCTGCGCATAGGTATAGGTGTAGG
>JAGBNT010000018.1 GCA_017634255.1 Lachnospiraceae bacterium | reverse complement strand
GTAGTTTTCATCGATCCCGGGGAGTCTTACCGGTACATTTACCTTCCTGCCGGTGGAAACGGAGGTGTAGGAGGCCGGTTCTGTTTTTTTTCTGTTGGTTTGAAGATCATTCAGTCAGATTATCTCTTCGATAAAGACCCCGTGTTCGTGCGACAGATCCAGATAGTGGCTGCCGACATGCACCATCGGGTGAGCTAAGTCCAGCTTGTTTATAAGGACTATCTCCCCCTCAAGGCCGTTGGACAGACGTACACGGTTGTTGAGATAAGTATTTACGATATATTCAAGAAAGACCAGGATATACTGTGCATCGTACTTTTGCAGCCCCTCCGATTCGAAGATACCTATTACCTGGAAGGGGCAAAGGGGACCGCGGTAGCAGCGGGCGCTCGTCATTGCGTCGTAGACATCCGCGATAGAGACTATCTTGGCAAATCTGTCTATCCTGTCCGAGGTCAGACCCAGGGGATAGCCGCTTCCGTCACAGCGTTCGTGGTGCATAAGGGCCGCGTTTTTAACGTGGTCGTTTACATCGGTCTCCTTTAAGATATTGAAGCCCTCTATGGTATGGGTCTTGATTATAGAATATTCCTCGTCTGTAAGCTTCGCGGGCTTGGTAACGATCTTTTCGGGAATGTGGAGCTTGCCCACATCGTGCAGCAATCCGCACAAGGTAAGGGTATCGAGATCCCCCTGCGGCATCCCCAGCCACTTTCCGAAGACGTTGCAGATAAGCGAAACATTGAGACAGTGCGCGTAAGTAGGGTCGTCGTACATACGCATATTGTGGAGCATATCAAAAAGATGCAGCCCGGACATATTTCCGGAGAGCAGCTTAGTAGGCTCCGAGAGCATGGTCTCTGTGTCCACATGCCCGTTGGAACGCCTGGTAACGATGTCATTTATGGAAGAACTGAAGCTTTCAACGCTTTCGTCGAAGGTCTGTTTAAACTTTTTATACTCTGCGCTTGCCCTGATCTTCTCCGAATAGGAGGCTTCCTTCTGGGGAACACTTTCGGGAGCGATGCTTGCGGTCTCTTCCTTGATACGGACTGAAAGAATGGAATAAAATTCAAGTTTTGTAATGGCTTTATCCGTTAAGACCATGTCTTTCGGAAGAATCAGCTGATTGTTGTATGTATAGACATCCTCGGAAATTACCATTCCGGGAACCAGGTCCTGAGTTAAAATTCTAGGCATCAAAATACCTCTTGCAAATTAATATCTAACATCATATAAGTATAAGAAGTTTGTTTCTTTATGTCAAATATAAGAATTGTTGAAATCCAGTGTATCGGTTCAAGGATTCAGTGTGGCAATTCGGCGTAGAACTAAATTATAAAGTTGACTATCCGGGCCATAAAGTGTATTGTAAATAGGTATAATTCCAGAACGGAGGAATAAAAAATGGAAAAAAGATTATTTACATCTGAGTCTGTCACAGAAGGACATCCCGACAAGGTCTGCGATGCCATTTCCGATGCGATCTTGGATGAGTGCATGAGACAGGATCCTATGAGCAGGGTAGCTTGTGAGACCGCTGCCTGTACAGGTTTTGTTCTTATTACCGGTGAGATCACCACAAAGGCATACGTAGATATACAGAAGGTTGCAAGGGATACTATAAAGGAGATCGGCTATACCAAGTCCGATTATGGCTTTGATTCAAATACCTGTGCGGTGCTGGTAGCTATTGATGAGCAGTCTCCCGACATTGCGATGGGAGTTGACAAGGCGCTCGAGACGAAGGACGATCTGAAGGCGCTTGAGAAGAATATGTCCGACGAGGAGATCGGGGCTATAGGAGCTGGAGACCAGGGAATGATGTTCGGCTTTGCTACGAATGAGACCCCTGAATATATGCCCTATCCCATAGACCTTGCGCACAAGCTCGCGTTAAAGCTTACCGAGGTAAGAAAGAACGGTACGCTTAAATACTTAAGACCTGACGGAAAGAGCCAGGTATCCATAGAGTATGATGAGAACGGGAAGCCCTCAAGGCTTGAAGCAGTCGTTATCTCCACCCAGCATGATGATGACGTTACACAGGAGCAGATCCACAAGGATATCAAGAAGTACGTTATGGACCCCGTGCTTCCCAAGGAGATGGTCGACGATGCGACAAAGATATTCATAAATCCCACGGGCCGTTTCGTTATCGGCGGACCTCACGGAGATGCTGGTCTTACCGGAAGGAAGATAATAGTTGATACCTACGGCGGCTATGCACGTCACGGCGGCGGAGCCTTCTCCGGAAAGGACTGCACAAAGGTGGATCGTTCAGCGGCCTATGCTGCAAGATATGTGGCTAAAAACATAGTTGCCGCAGGTCTTGCCGATCAGGTGGAGATACAGCTTTCGTACGCTATCGGCGTTGCGAACCCTACTTCCATCATGGTCGATACATATGGCACAGGAAAGGTCTCGAACGAGAAGCTCACCGAGATAATCAGAGAGAACTTCGACCTTCGTCCGGCAGGAATAATCAAGATGCTGGATCTGAGGAGACCTATATACAAGCAGACGGCGGCTTATGGTCATTTCGGAAGGACAGATATAGACCTGCCCTGGGAGAAGCTTGACAAGGTAGATGACCTTAAAAAATATCTTTAATTTTATTCTGTGACAGAACAAAAGAACCATGCCGGAATAAATGGCATGGTTCTTTTTCTTCACATTCTATATGTAAAAGAGGAAGACCGATGTCTTTTGTACACCTTCACACCCATACCGAATACTCCCTTCTGGACGGAGCGAATAAGATAAAGGAATATGTATCCCGGGTAAAAGAGCTCGGGATGAATTCTGCTGCGATCACGGATCAGGGAGTAATGTACGGAGTCATAGACTTTTACAAGGCCTGTACCGAGGCCGGGATAAAGCCGATAATAGGCTGCGAGATCTATGTGGCCCCGGGCTCCCGGCGCGAGCGGGAGGTGAGCGGCGGAGACGAAAGATATTATCATCTGGTTCTTTTGGCCGAAAATAATACCGGCTATCAAAATCTCATGAAGATAGTCTCGATAGGCTTCGTCGAGGGCTATTACTATAAGCCCCGTGTGGACATGGAGATCCTGGAGAAATACCATGAGGGCCTGATCGCGAGCTCGGCCTGCCTGGCCGGAGAGGTTGCCAGGGCAATAGTGCACAGGCAGTCCCAGACCGCGGAGGAGGCTGCATTAAAATACGAAAAATGCTTCGGCAAGGGGAATTTCTTTCTGGAGCTGCAAGATCACGGCCTTGCCAATGAGCAGCTCGTCAACCAAAGCCTTGTTGCAATGTCCAAAAAGCTGGATATCCCGCTCATCTGTACCAACGACATACACTATACCTATCGTGAGGATGAAAAGCCCCACGAGATACTCTTATGTCTCCAGACAAATAAAAAGCTGTCCGATGAAAACAGGATGAGATATCCGGGAGGGCAGTATTACGTCAAGAGCGAAAGAGAGATGGCAAAGCTCTTCCCCTATGCGCCGGAGGCCCTGGAGAATACGCAGAAGATCGCCGACAGATGCAATGTGACAATAGAATTTCACAATACAAAGCTGCCCCACTATGAGGTTCCCGAGGGGTACGATTCCTGGACCTATCTTAACTATCTCGCGGACAGGGGCTTAAAGGAGCGCTATCCCGACGATGACGGCACCTTAAAGAAGCGCATGGAATACGAGCTTTCGGTCATCAGGGAGATGGGCTTCGTGGACTACTTCCTGATAGTCTGGGACTATATAAATTTTGCAAGAGAGCACGATATACCGGTGGGACCGGGCAGGGGCTCGGCAGCGGGAGCTATAGTCACCTATGCGCTCTATATAACCGATATAGACCCGATAAAGCACGACCTCCTCTTCGAAAGATTTTTAAATCCGAAGAGAGTTTCCATGCCGGATATAGATATAGATTTCGCATACGAAAAGCGGCAGCAGGTCATCGAGTACGTGGAGGAAAAGTACGGGAAGGACCGCTGCGTACAGATAGTGACCTTCGGTACCCTGGCCGCCAAGGGAGTGGTGAGGGACGTTGCGAGAGTCATGGATATCCCCTATGCGAAGGCCGATTCCATAGCAAAGATGGTTCCGAACGTACTCAATATTACCCTGAAGGATGCGCTGGAAAGCTCGAGAGATCTGCGCAAGCTCTATGAGGAGGACGAGGAGGTCACGGAGCTCATAGATATGGCCATGAGGCTGGAGGGCCTGCCCAGGCATACCTCCATCCATGCCGCGGGTATTCTCATAACCCCTGACGATGCCGATAAATACGTGCCCTTAAGCCGCGGAGCCAACGGAGAGATCACGACGCAGTTCGTAATGACGACCTTAGAGGAGCTGGGTCTTCTCAAGATGGACTTTCTGGGCCTCAGGACGCTTACGGTAATAGAGAACACAATTAAGTTTGCCAACTTAAGAAGGCCGGGGCTGGACCTGTCGCTGGAGGACATAGATTATGACGACCCGAAGGTACTGCAATATATAAGCAGTGGCAGTACGAACGGAGTGTTCCAGCTCGAGTCCGGGGGCATGCAGCGGTTCATGAAGGATCTCAAGCCCTCCTCCCTCGAGGATATCATAGCGGGTATCGCGCTTTACAGACCGGGACCGATGGATTTTATCCCAAAGTACATAAGGGGAAAGAAGGAAGCCTCCTCCATAAAATATGACTGTCCCGAGCTGGAGCCGATACTTAAGCCCACCTATGGCTGTATCGTCTACCAGGAACAGGTCATGCAGATAGTACAGCAGCTTGGGGGCTATGACCTGGGGGCGGCGGACACCCTGAGACGGGCGATGAGCAAAAAGAAGCAGCACGTAATGGAGGAGGAGATGGAAATATTTATCCATGGAAATTCCTCCAGGAACATTCCCGGCTGCGT
>JAGBNT010000017.1 GCA_017634255.1 Lachnospiraceae bacterium | reverse complement strand
GTGGGTTCGAATCCTGTCGCACGCACTTAAGCAAAAAGAAAACCTTGTAAGCATGGAAAACCGTGTTTACAAGGTTTTTTGTTTGTTTAATATCAGTAAGAGAAATCACTGAACAAGAAAGCCTCGGACATTGCCATATGATCCGGGGCTTTCGCTGCTTGAACCACTTACATTCATCAAAACAATAATACAATAAAAGAATTAAATTATCAACAAATACAGGAAAGGATAAAGATGATGTCGCGTTAGAAGATGAGGCAGTACCTTTAGAAGTGTGAATTGCAGAAAACCAACCACAGAAAAATTCACACGCAGGTTTCCATAAAACTATGAATTGTGCTATAATAACTCGGATTAATGTTTTTTGGAGACAAAGACGTGAAGATTGGGAATTTCGAGAAGCTGAAATTCGAATTTAATACCAGAAATATATTGTTTATGCTAGTTGGGCTGATATTGAATCTTGGAATGAGGTTCTTTACCCAGGCCATCCATGCGCCGTTTTGGCTGGATACGCTCGGGACGGCCTTTATAGCCTGCTATATCGGGGTACTGCCCGGAGCTATAGTCGGAATATTAAGTAATCTGGTGATGATGATAGGTGAGCCTGTGGCGGGCTTTTATGCGCTGACCCAGATAGCGGTGGCCTTTATCGTGGGACTGCTCTATCCGAAGGACAGAGAGGTATTTTTTGTGGTCAGTACGGCTGTACTTGCTGGTATCGGCGCTGTCGTCATATCCGTGCCGCTGAATTTGCTTTTTTACGGGGGATATACCGGTAATATCTGGGGAGACGCCCTGTTTGACATGCTGAACGCGGAGGGGCTGGGCAGATTGTCCTGCAGCATTGCCGGAGAATTGTTCCTTGATATGCCTGACAAGCTTTTGACCCTGCTCATGACCTACGGCCTGGTTCATCTGGCACACCGGAAATTCGGTATCAAGGACTTTATCGAGGTCGCAGAGGACGAGAGCATTGAGTCCGGAGACGGAGAAGGAGAGGAAGAAGGGAGCTCCGGAGGCTTTAAGGGAGTGATGATTCTTATATTCGGCCTTATGCTATCTGCCCTTATAGCCCTCGTTCCAGTTCGTGCCTACGCATCCGCCATGGTCGTGGAAGATGCCGATCCGTATGAAAACGAAGATTTTTCGGCCGAATATAATTC
Source organism: Lachnospiraceae bacterium (assembly GCA_017634255.1). The sequence goes on along the minus strand of JAGBNT010000017.1, from coordinate 19,910 downwards.
AACGCTCTACAACACGGATTCGGGGATAAACTGCGCGGAGATAAATGCTATCGCGCAGACTGGGGACGGCTATATCTGGGCCGGAAGCTATGCGGGACTGTACAGAAGCACCGGGCGGGGCTTTGAATCCATAACGATAGATGAGAGGATAAAAAACGTTATGGTGCTTTTCACAGACTCCTTAGGAAGGCTGTGGATAGGTACAAATGACAGCGGCGTAGGCTGTTATGACCCGAAGAAGGATGAAATACAGTTTTTTGATGTAAATTCAGGACTGGCGGCGAATTCCGTAAGGTGTATCGCAGAGGACAAGGACGGCAATATTTATCTCGGAACGAGCAGCTATATTTCCATAATATCCAAATCCGGAGGGGTGACTTCTCTTTCCCAGCATGACAAGCTCATATTTGTCAGAAGCCTTATCTATTCAAAGAGCAATGATATGATAGTCGGGGTCACTAATAACGGGACCCTTTTCGGACTGAGGAGCGGGCGGCTGGTCTTCAGCCTTGAATATGAAAATGACAACGAGGAATTTCAGGCGGTCTGCGACACACCCGACGGAAGGTTTCTTTTGGGGACTTCCGAGGAAGTGATGCTGATAGGTACTCTTGAAGGCGGACAGTTCAATATAACAGGGAAAAAAGTTGTAAAGGGGCTAAGGTCTGTAAATAAGATAATCTATGAAGAGACCTCAGGAGAGTATCTGCTATGCGGCTCGATGGGCCTGGGCTATCTGAACAGGTCCATGGTCTATAAGATAATTTCCGTGACAGGCTTTGATGCCGCGATATCCGATGCGGTGAGGGACTATCAGGGAAATGTATGGTTCACCTCCAGTAAGCTGGGCATCCTTAAGCTGTCTAAAAATCCCTTTTTAAACGTGAGCGTCAAGGCAAATATGGGTGAGACCGGTATAAATGCCATTGCGGAGCGGGATGGAGAGCTCTTCATAGGAAGTGACGACGGACTTTTGGTGGTGGACAAGAAGAGCCTTCATAAGCTCAATTACAAGGAGTATTCTTCCATCGGAAAAGACAGGATAAGAGGAATATTTAAGGACAGCTCCAATAATATGTGGATCTCCACCTACAGCGCGGCCGGACTTATCTGTGTCAGCCCTACCAGGGCTATAACAGAATACAATGAAAGCGATAAGGGCACTATGGGAAGCAGATTCCGTTCGGCTATAGAGCTGAAGGACGGAACGATAGTAGCTGCGAGCACACAGGGAATAACTTACATAAATAATGGAGTTGTTACACATACCATCGGGGAAGAGGATGGACTGACGACTGCGCAGATCCTGTGCCTTTACGAAAGAGAGGACGGCTCACTGCTGGCCGGAAGCGATGGCGGCGGAATCTATATCATCCGCGACGGAAAGGTCGTCGACGTGATAGATGAGGACGACGGGCTTAATACCCTGGTCGTAATGAGGATAGTCGAGTATGACGGAGGCCTGTTCTACGTAACAAGCAACTCGCTTTACTATCAGAAGGACGATGAGGTCAAACAGCTCAGCAAATTCCCCTACAGCAACAACTACGACATCATCATCAATGAACCTGATGTATGGGTGCTGGGCAGTGCAGGAATATATATTGTAGATGCGGGAGAGCTAATAGCAAACGAGGAATATGACGCAGAGCTTTTGAATAAGCAAAGGGGGCTGGATACTTCCCTGACGGCAAACTCCTGGAACTACGTGGATGAGTATCAAAATCTGTACCTCTGTGCAACGACTGGAGTCAGAAGGGTCTCTCTGATCAATTATAATAAACATGAGGACAATTACACCCTGGCGGTCAATCGTGTGGTCTGCGACGGCGAGGTCATCAAGGTGTCCGAAGAGGGAATATATGTTCTTCCCGAGGAGGCCAAGCGACTGGACATATATCCCGCGATACTGAACTACACCCTTTCGGATCCGATAGTTCACACATATATGGATGGCTTTGATGAGACGGGAATAACCGTTCAGCAGAGCGACATGGAAACTATCACCTACACCAATATCCCCCAGGGCAATTATACCTTCCATGTACAGATCATAGATTCTGCGGCCAGGAGCCTGGTGAGGGACCTGATAGTACCCATACACAAGCAGGCGCAGTTCTATGAGCATACCTTTTTCAGAGTCTATCTGATCTTTGTGATACTCATAGCAGTGGTGATCTTTACATGGCTGATATCAAAGTACAGCTCTCTTTCAATAATCAGAAAACAGTACGACCAGATAAGGATAGCGAAGGACGAGGCGGATACGGCAAATCAGGCCAAGAGCCGTTTCCTGGCAAATATGTCCCATGAGATCCGTACCCCGATAAATACCATAATGGGAATGGATGAGCTCATATTAAGGGAGCGCGATATCTCGCCGGTCGTTGAGGGCTATGCAAGGGATATTCAGGATGCCAGCACGTCGCTCCTGTCCATAATCAACGATATACTGGATTTTTCAAAAATTGAATCCAACAGCATGACCATAGTCAACAGGGAGTATTCGACGGCGCAGCTTTTGAGCGAGGCCTGCAAGATGACAGAGCTTTCGGCCAGGTCTAAGAATCTGGAGTTTATCACCGATTTCGACGAAAGCCTTCCGTCCATTCTCTACGGCGACGATGTGAGGATACATCAGGTCCTTTTAAATATCTTAAGCAACGCTGTTAAATATACAGAAACAGGAAATATAACCTTTCTGGCGCAGGTCAACCATGTGGACGGGGATGAGATATTTATTACCTTCCGTGTCTCCGATACAGGCTTGGGTATCAGGGAAGAGGATATGGACAAGCTCTTTACCAGCTTTATCCGGCTGGAGGAGAGAAGGAACGCCCACATCCAGGGAACGGGTCTGGGACTCAATATTACCAGGCAGCTGCTCGTGCTTATGGGCAGTGATATACAGGTCGAGAGTAAATATGGGCAGGGCTCTACCTTCTCTTTCACAATAAAGCAGAGAATAGTATCGGAAGAGCCCATCGGCCATATCAAAAAGACCAGGGTCAGGAAGACAGAGAGCGCCAGGTACACGCCCAAACTCAAAGCTCCCATGTCCAAAATTCTGGTGGTGGATGACAATGCCCTAAACCTGGAGGTCATAAAGGGGCTGCTTAAGGTGACGGACATAAATATAGAGACGGTGCGAAGCGGCGAGGCCTGTCTGAATAAGATAGTCAAAACTCATTATGACCTGATCTTCCTCGATCATATGATGCCGGAGATGGACGGAATAGAGACCCTGGATAAGATGAAGCATATGGATCACCAGTGCAAGGACACGCCGGTGATCGTTCTGACGGCAAACGCTATAGAGGGAATGAAGGAAATGTATCTGCAGGCGGGCTTTAACGACTATCTCTCCAAGCCGGTATCCGGGGCGGAGCTGGAGGGGATGCTTGCTAAATATCTTCCCAAGGATAAGATCAATACTCCGGTGGATGGTAAGGACGGCGCCGAAGCCGTAAAAGAGGGTGAGGCGGAGACCGGCCCGGATAAGGAGAGCGACGACAGGGAGGAGGCCCAGGAGGCGCCTACCGGAGGTGACGGCGATGACGAAGCTGACGCAGAGGATGAGACCTATGGCGCGGAGGGCTTCAAATATATGAACATCGACGAGGCTTTATCGTATTGCGGAGGGGACAAGAGCTTTGTCAGGTCGGTAGCGGAGCTCTATATAGAGGAGAGCGACGAGAATAAGGAAAATATAGCCAGAAGCTACAGGGAGGCCAACTGGAAGGAATTTGCCACACACGTACATGCCTTAAAGAGCAATTCCAAGACGCTGGGACTGGCAAAGATGACAGAGGCGGCCCTCGGCCTTGAAAATGCCGGCAAAGCCGAGGATCTTATATATATAAACGGACACTACGAGGATTTCTTAAAACTCTATGATGAGGTTTTGGAAGAGCTGAAGAAACTGGTTTGACTGCCATTTAAGGAGTAGGAAATGGATACTTTAACGCTTGACGAGGTCAGAGCGCTTGCCAATAGCGGGGATTATAAAAAGATCCCCCTTGTAAGGCAGATTCTGTCAGACATAAGAACACCGATGGAAGTTTTGCGGATAATGCAGAATATCAGCGACCATTGCTTCCTTTTGGAAAGCGTTGAGAATCAGGTCCAGTGGGGCAGGTACACCTTTTTGGGCTTTGATCCGGATATGGAGCTTACCTGTACCGACCACAGGATGTGTGTAAACGCGGGAGGACGTATCAGCATGGTAGCGGAGCATCCGGCGAAATATATACGCCAGTTGATCAGGGAGAATCGCGCTCCGAAGCTTAAAGGTCTGCCGCCCTTTACCGGGGGTCTGGTCGGATATTTCAGCTACGACTATATCAAATATTCAGAGCCAGGCTTAAAGCTTGATGAAAAAAACGAGTATGGCTTCTCCGATATGGACCTCATGCTGTTTAATAAGCTCATAGCCTTCGACAATCTTACCCAAAGGATAATGATAATAGTCAATATAAGTACGCTAAATCCTGAGATACAGTACAACAGGGGCATGATGGAGCTGAATAATATTGAAAAGCTGATTCTCAACGGGAAGCCGAGGCGGATACCGGATGGAAGGCTTTTGAGCAGCATCAGGCCTAAATTCAGCAAGGAGGAGTACTGCAGGAAGGTCGAGAAGGTCAAGCACTACATAAAAGAAGGGGATATCTTCCAGCTGGTGCTTTCCAATCCAATGCAGGCCCGCTTTCAGGGGAGTCTGTTAAATACGTACAGAATATTGAGGACGACCAATCCTTCGCCCTATATGTTTTATTTCTCAGGCGATGTAGAGATAGCCGGAGCGTCCCCGGAGACCCTCGTCAAGGTCACCGACGGAGAGGTCAGGACCTTTCCACTGGCAGGGACCAGGCCGAGGGGGAAGACCTACGAGGAGGATAAGAGACTGGCTCAGGAGCTGCTGGCCGATGAGAAAGAAAGGGCGGAGCATAATATGCTGGTAGACCTGGGCAGGAACGATATAGGGAAGCTTTCGGAGTTCGGAAGTGTCAAGGTTGAAAAATATATGAGTATAGAGAGATATTCTCATGTAATGCACATAGGCTCGGCTGTAAAGGGCCGCCTCAGGGAGGAATTCAAGGCGGTGGATGCAATAGACGCGGTACTTCCGGCGGGGACTCTTTCGGGAGCGCCTAAGGTAAGAGCCTGTGAGATCATAAATGAGCTGGAAGGCGACAAGAGGGGAATTTACGGCGGCGCCATCGGATATGTGGACTTTACCGGCAATCTGGACACCTGCATAGGGATAAGGCTGGCGTTTAAAAAGGGCGGCAGAGTTTTCGTGCGCTCCGGCGCGGGCATAGTTGCGGACAGCGTTCCGGAGAAGGAGTATCAGGAGTGTATCAATAAGGCCAGGGCGGTCGTCGAAGCACTGAAAGGAGGGTCGTTATGATCATCCTTATAGATAATTATGACAGCTTTTCCTACAATCTGTATCAAATGATCGGAGAGATGGACCCGGATATAGAGGTATTCAGAAATGACGCCATAACTGCCGAGGAGGTCCTGAAAAAAGATCCTAAGGCCGTGATACTCTCGCCGGGACCCGGAAAGCCCTCCGAGGCCGGGATATGTGAAGAGGTAGTAAAGATCTGCGCGGGGCGGATACCTATATTGGGAGTCTGTCTCGGCCACCAGGCCATATGCGAGGCCTTCGGGGCCATGATAGTCCATGCCAGGGAGCTTATGCACGGCAAACAGTCTATAGCGAGGCTCAGCCGGTGGTCGCTGCTTTTTAAGGGACTCCCTGACAAGACGAGGGTGGCGCGCTATCATTCTCTGGCCGTGAGACCGGATACCCTGCCAAAGGCCCTGAGGGTCAGCGCGGTCGCGGAGGACGGGGAGATCATGGCGGTAGAGCATGAGAGGGCTCCGATATTCGGCCTGCAGTTTCACCCGGAATCCATAATGACTCCGGATGGAAGGGTCATTTTAAAGAATTTCCTTGCAATTGCGGACAGTTTTCCCAGAAAGGCTAAGGGCAGGGTGATCATGAAGGAGGTACAGCCTTTTAAGCCGCCGGTGCTTAAGAGAGAAGAGGCGAAGACGAAAGAGAAGCCTGAAGAAATAAATGAGATAAAAGAGGCAAAGGAGGCCGCTGTTAAGGAGGCAGACGTCAAAGAGACAACCATTAAAGAGGAGGTTGTCAAAGAAACGCCCGCAGAAGAGACGGCCGCCAAAGAGATGCCCGTTAAAGAGGCCTCTGCCAAAGAGAAGCTGGCCATCAAAGAGGCCATTGTAAGGCTTGTAAATAAAGAAAATCTGGATGCTGAAGCTGCTGAACGCTCCATGGATGAGATCATGGACGGAAAGGCCGGCCAGGTGCTTGTTTCATCCTTCCTGACGGCGCTGCAGACCAAGGGTGCTACGGGCGATGAGATAGCCGCCTGTGCCAGAAGTATGAGGGGTCATGCATTAAGCTTTAAGCATGATCATGAGGTCTTTGAAATAACCGGAATCGGCGGAGACAGGAACAGCAGGTTTAATATTTCCCTCGCGGTGTCGATGATCCTTGCAGCAGCGGGAGAGAAGGTCACAAGGCACGGGAGGAGAGCCGGGGGAGCCCGGGCCGGCACGGCGGACTGTCTGGAAAAGCTTGGAGTGAATACGAGCCTTGAACCAGAAAAGCTGGTTAAGGTATTTGAAAAGACCAATATGGCCTTTTTGCCGGACTACACCTACTTTCCGTCTATGAAATACGCAGCTCCAGTAAGAAAAGAGCTTCCGGTCCCGACCATCTTTGATATGCTCGGAGCCTTTACTGCTCCCTCGTATCCCACAAAGTAGCTCCTCGGTGTATTCAGGGAGGACATGCTGGTGCCTATGACCCATGTGCTGGAAAGCCTCGGAGTAAAGAGGGCAATGACAGTCTTCGGTCAGGATATTTTCGATAAGGTGTCCTTAAGTGCACCTACGAGCGTATGTGAGCTCAAGGACGGGCAGTACCAGACCTATATGATAAAGCCTGAGGACTTCGGCTTCGAGAGGTGTGACAGCCGTGAGCTGGCAGGGGGAGGTCCGGAGGTCAATGCAGAGATAATAAGGTCGATACTTGGCGGAGAGAAGGGCCATAGGAGAGATGTCGTCCTTCTGAGTGCGGGTGCGGCCCTGCATGTTGCGCGAGAGATATCTATAGCAGAGGGTATCCTGGTGGCATCGAAGATTTTGGACAGCGGAAGTGCGAAGGCCTGGCTGGAGGAATTTGCCAGGGCTACAAATGAGGAAAACGGACAATGATATTAGATGAGCTCGCGCAGGCAACGAAGGCGCGTATTCAAAGACACAAGGAAGAAATGCCCTTAAGCGAGGTCCGTGCCATTGCGGAGAGCATGGAAAACGACGGGAGCTTCCCCTTTCGGGCAGCCCTAGAGAAAGAAGGTATGTCCTTTATCTGTGAGGTAAAGAAGGCGTCTCCGTCCAAAGGGCTTATAGCTCCGGATTTTCCGTATCTCGATATAGCCCGCGAATACGAGGAGGCAGGGGCGGCGGCGATATCCTGTCTTACGGAGACGGATTTTTTTCTGGGAAGCGACGAATATTTAAGACAGATCGCCCAAAAGGTCAGTATCCCTGTGCTTCGCAAGGATTTTACCGTAGACGAATATATGATATTTGAGGCCAAGACACTCGGAGCCTCGGCGATATTGCTGATATGCACTCTGCTGGAGCGCGAAACGCTTAGGTATTACCTGGAAATAGCACATTCCATTGGCCTGTCGGCGCTGGTAGAGACCCATGATGAGGCTGAGATGGAGTCCGCTCTGTACAGCGGGGCGGATATAATCGGAGTAAATAACCGGAATCTCAAGGATTTTACGGTAGATATAGATACCGCAGTGAGGCTTAGGGCTCTTGCCCCTTCGGATAAGATATTCGTGGCTGAGAGCGGCATAAAAAATGCGGAGGATGTTGCGAGGCTTTATGAAAATAATTGCAGCGCGGTACTCATAGGAGAGACTCTTATGAGAAGTGATAACAAGAGGGCAGCCCTGGAGGAATTGAGGTGTAAGCTTCCAGGGAAGGCCTGAATTATTCAGCGTTTCACTAACGCAGCAAAAGGAGGATAAAATGGCTAAGATCAAGATTTGCGGACTCATGAGGACAGCTGACGTGGAAGCCGTCAATCAGTACCTTCCCGACTATTGCGGGTTTGTGCTCTCCAGACCTTTTAAAAGGTATATATCCAAGGATGCCGCAAGACATCTGAGGGATATGCTGGATAAAAGAATAAAGCCGGTGGGGGTCTTTGTGGATACTCTGCCCGATGAGGCCGCAGGCTTTGCGGAGGATGGAATAATCGAGGAGATACAGCTGCACGGTCATGAGGACGACCGCTACATAGCGAATCTGAAAAAGCTGACCGATGTTCCGATCACCAAGGCCTTTACGATCAGGAATGAAAATGACCTTAAGCGGGCTGCTGAAAGTACTGCCGACTACGTGCTTTTGGACAACGGCACGGGGACCGGAGAGAAGTTCGACTGGGAGCTCATAAGGGATATAGGCCGTGAATTCGGAATTGCAGGAGGCTTGAATGCCGACAATGTGGCCGGGGTGATAAAGAAGTATAAGCCGTTTCTCGTGGATGTCAGCAGCGGGGTTGAAACGGATGGTGTAAAGGATGCCGAAAAAATAAGGAGGTTTATCGAGAGTGCGCGTCCCTGAGAAGTTGTATATAGGTTAAAAGGGATAGCCGCTAAGGAACTGTATAAGTTAAATCGCTACAGGTCCTTAGGCGTTCCACAGGTTTTAAGGAGATAAGATATGCCCGATAGTAACGGAAGATTTGGTCAGTTCGGGGGTCAGTACGTTCCAGAGACCCTTATGAACGAATTGATAAACCTTGAGAAGCAGTATGAGCATTACCGCAATGACAGAGATTTTAATGAGGAACTGAATTACCTTATGAACGAATATGCCGGACGCCCCTCCGGACTGTATTTCGCTGAGAGGATGACGGAGGACCTGGGAGGGGCAAAGGTATATATAAAAAGGGAGGATCTGAACCATACCGGATCCCACAAGATAAATAACTGCCTGGGACAAGTGCTGCTGGCAAAAAAGATGGGAAAGACGAGGGTCATCGCAGAGACCGGGGCAGGACAACACGGAGTTGCAACAGCTACGGTGGCCGCGCTTTTAAACATGGAGTGCGAGGTCTTCATGGGTAAAAAGGACACCGAGAGGCAGGCCCTGAACGTGTACCGGATGGAGCTTTTAGGAGCGAAGGTCCATGCTGTGGAGAGCGGGACCCAGGTGCTCAAGGACGCCGTAAACGAGGCCATGAGGGAGTGGTCCAACAGGGTCATAGATACCCACTATGTCCTGGGATCGGTCATGGGGCCGCATCCTTTTCCGATGATGGTCAGGGATTTTCAGTCCGTGATATCCAGGGAAGCCAGGGAGCAGATCCTTGAGAAGGAGGGTAAGCTTCCTGCCGCTGTTATCGCCTGTGTCGGAGGCGGAAGCAATGCGATGGGAATGTTTTATAATTTTATTCCCGACAAGGAGGTAAGGCTCATAGGCTGTGAGGCAGCGGGACGCGGGGTGGATACCGCTGAACACGCGGCCACTATGGCGAAAGGCTCCATAGGTGTATTTCACGGAATGAAGTCATATTTTTGCCAGAATGAGTACGGGCAGATAGACGAGGTATATTCCATTTCCGCCGGGCTGGACTATCCGGGAATAGGGCCGGAGCACGCATATTTGAGAGACAGCGGAAGGGCGGAATATGTCAGCGTGACGGATGACGAGGCCGTGGAGAGCTTTGAATATCTCGCGCGTACCGAGGGAATAATCTGTGCGATAGAGAGCGCCCATGCAGTCTATCATGCAAGGCAGCTGGCGCCGAAGCTTGGGAAGGATGAAAATATCATAATCTGTCTTTCGGGACGCGGAGATAAGGACGTTGCGGCGATCGCTCGTTACAGGGGGAAGGATATACATGAGTAAGATAGCGGATGCATTTAAGAACGGAAAGGCTTTTATTCCTTTTATAACGGCGGGCGACCAGGGGCTGGATAAGACAAAGGAATTTATTTTGACAATGGAGAGGGCAGGGGCGGACCTCATAGAGATCGGGATACCGTTTTCAGACCCGATAGCCGAGGGAGTGGTCATACAGGAGGCGGATATCCGGGCCTTAAGCGCAGGGACCACCACCGACAAGGTCTTTGAGATGTTAAGGGACTTAAGGCGCGAGACGGATATGCCGCTGGTATTCATGACCTATTTAAACCCTGTTTTTCACTACGGCTATGAGAAGTTTTTTTCGCTGTGCGAGGAGGTCAATATCAGCGGAATCATAATTCCGGATATGCCTTATGAGGAAAAGAAGGAGTGTGAAGAGCAGGCGCTGGAGCACGGAGTTGAGGTAGTATCAATGATAGCGCCCACCTCCGAGGAGAGGATAAAGAGTATCGCAAAGGAGGCCAGGGGCTTTATCTACGTCGTAAGCTCCATGGGCGTGACCGGGATAAGGACTGAGATCAAGACGGACCTTAAGTCCATACTTGCCGCGATAAAGGAGGTCACAGATGTTCCGGCCGCCATCGGTTTCGGGATACACAGTCCGGAGCAGGCCAGGGAAATGTCCAAAATAGCCGATGGAGTTATCGTAGGCAGCGCGATAATTAAGCTTATAGAACAATACGGAAAAGATGCGTCTCCTCATATAGAGGAGTACGTTAAAAACATGAAGGCCGCGATGTAACTGTTCGGAACCCAAAGAGTTCTGAACAGTTAGGCTGCGATAAGGAGCTGAGGAGGAAGGATCACTGATGACGGGGATAGGCTTTGATAATGACAAGTATTTAAAGATACAGTCTGATCATATCCGGGAGAGGATAGGAAAGTTCGGAGGGAAGCTGTATCTTGAATTCGGAGGCAAACTCTTTGACGATTATCATGCCTCAAGGGTGCTGCCGGGCTTCAAGCCGGACAGTAAGATAAACATGCTCGTTCAGCTGAAGGAGGATGTGGAGATAGTAATAGTTATCAACTCCGGAGATATTGAGAAAAACAAGGTCCGGGGAGATCTTGGCATCACTTATGATATGGATGTGCTGAGACTTATAGATGCATTCCGGGGCTATGGCCTTTACGTCGGCAGCGTGGTACTGACCCGGTTTGAGGGGCAGGAGAGCGCCATAGCGTACCAGAGGAAGCTGGAGACCCTGGGGATAAAGGTCTACAGGCACTACCCCATAGCCGGATACCCGAGCAATATCCCGTTGATAGTGAGCGATGAGGGCTATGGGAAAAACGAATATATAGAGACCAAGCATTCGCTCGTGGTAGTTACCGCGCCGGGACCCGGGAGTGGAAAGATGGCGGTCTGCCTGTCCCAGCTCTACAATGAAAATAAGAACGGTATAAAGGCGGGCTATGCCAAATTCGAGACCTTCCCGATATGGAATCTGCCGCTGCAGCATCCGGTCAACCTTGCGTACGAGGCGGCCACGGCGGATCTGAACGACCTGAACATGATAGACCCTTACCATCTGGAGGCCTACGGAAAATCTACCGTAAATTATAACAGGGATATAGAGGTCTTCCCTGTCTTAAAGACCATGTTTAAGGAAATATATGGGGAGTCCCCGTACAAATCTCCGACGGATATGGGCGTCAATATGGCGGGAAACTGTATATTTGACGACGAGATCGTCTCCGCGGCCGCGAGGCAGGAGATAATCAGACGGTATTATAAAGAGAGATGCGAACTGCGAAAGGGCAATGGAAGGGAAGAGAGCCTTAACAAGATAGAGCTGCTTATGAAGAAGGGGGAGATCAATACCAACCTAAGGCCGGTAGTTGCGGCAGCCAATCTCAAGGCGGAGCTGACCGGTGCTCCGGCGGCGGCCATAGAGCTGCCCGACGGAAGCGTTGTGACCGGAAAGACGACTTCGCTCATGGGTGCGAGCTCGGCCATGCTGCTGAACGCGCTGAAGATACTCGCGGGCCTGGACGATGAGCTGAAGCTACTTTCGCCAACTATCATTGAACCTATACAGCATTTAAAGGTGGAGCATCTTGGAAACCATAATCCGCATATGCATATAGATGAGATACTGATAGCACTGACTATCTGCGCCTCCACCGACCCCAAGGCCGAGCAGGCCATGGTGGCGCTGGATTCCCTGAAGGGGTGCGAGGTGCATTCCTCGGTCATCCTTTCGTCTACGGATGAGATAACCTTCCAGAGACTGGGAGTAAACCTGACGTGTGAGCCTGTTTATCAGACCAAGAAGCTGTTTCACAGATAAAAATTTGGAGTTTGCAGCCTGTAATGAAAATATCCAAAACGACAATTTCCATATTGATAAAGCTGCTGCTGATATCGGTGGTCGTATTTTTTCTGGCAGCCAACAACTGGTTCTCCGACAAGGAATACATCAACTCAATAGTAGAGCTGAACGACGGCTGGGATATTATAGTCAATGGAGAAACGAGGGAGGATCAAAAGCTTTCCGACATAGACGTCGGGGTTCAAAAGCCCGGGGACCAGGTGACGCTTTTCAAGACCCTGCCCTACGATGAAATAATGGCTCCCGCCATATATTACAGGAGCGCCCTGATGCAGATGAGCTCGACGGTGGACGGTGGGCTTGCCATATCCTACGGAAGGGAAGAGGCTGAGAAGGGCCGGCTCATACCAAAAAACGGCAATTATATCCCGCTTCCCGATGATTTTGCGGGAAAAGCCCTCAGAATCAACCTCAGTAACTCCGAGGACAATGTAATGAGCGGGATATCCAACGTATATCTGGGCAACAGGGGCGACCTGTCGATATATCTGGTGTACCGGCACAGAATGACGCTGGTCATTGGTGTCTTTCTGATATTTTTCGGCCTCGTGCTCCTTGTACTGTCCGTATTCCTGCAATTTTCACAAAGCGACAGCGTGAGTATCATATTCTGCGCGGTAATATCCATGATTCTTGGCTTTTACGGCCTTTCCTTCTATGATCTCACTGCAATATTTACAAGCAACAAGGAGCTTGTGACGGTTTTGGAATATGCTGCGCTCTATTCACTGCCTGCAGGGATACTCGGACTTCTTTCCACGACGCAGAAGGGAAAGCTGAGGATAATATCCATGGTATTGTTCATTGCCGACAGCATATTTGTTGCGGCCTCGGTGATATTGAATTATCTCAATGTGCTTCACATCAATTTTATGATGAGATGGTTCTATGTGATGTGCGCAGTTGAGGGCATATATGTTATCGCTTCCGCGGTTATTACAATGACCGGGCGCCGCAGGAAAAAGGCACATGATCCCGCAGCGTGGCTGGGAGAGGACTGCCTGCTGCTGGGAATGGGAATCTTCACCATCTGCGGCATTGTGGATATAGTCCGGTATGAACTGGTAAAGAGAAGCATAGAAAACGGAATAGCTGTAGATATAAGGTTTGTTACGGTAGGTGCCCTGATCTTCGTGGCGTCGATGATGATCAATTATTTCTTTCATACGATAGGACATTACAATGCCAGCCATATAAGAAAGAGACTCATGAGTCTGGCCTATAACGACCCGCTGACGGGCTTATCCAACCGGGCCCGGTGCGACGAGGAGTTTAAGAGCCTTGAGGCCGTCGACACGAATTTTTATATGATAAGCATAGACCTGGACGGGCTCAAGGAGGTTAACGATACAAAGGGACACCAGGCCGGGGATATAATGATATCCGGCTTTGCGGAAGAGATAGAGGAAGAATTTGGCAAGACCGCGAAGCTCATAAGCCGTATGGGAGGCGATGAATTTCTGGTCATCATCGGGGATACCCAGTGGAATACGGTGGACAGGAAGCTTAAGGATTTCGAGGAGAACCTTAAGGAAAGCTATACCTTTTCCTATGGCTTTGCATCAAGGGCGGAGGTTAACGGACTGTCTCCGAGAGAGATATTTCTTATGGCGGACAGCCGTATGTACAGAATGAAGGAAGAACATCATGAGGCGGCAGACAGAAAATGAAGGGTAAGTTCATATGGGCCGCGGTAAGTATAGCAATATTGGCGTTCTTTGCAGTAATCTTTTCAAGGCTCCTGGTATTTGAGCCGGAGGACGAGATCAGGGTCATGGAGACGGGCTGGACCGCCGAATACAGGGGAACAAGGTATCAGGGCTTTATAATGAGTGATATCAGCAGTATCTTGCCCGGAAACATGGTCAGAGGGGATGTACTGACACTGACTCACGAGATAGAGGGAACAAATTCCTTAAGCTTTCCGACCCTGCTCATAAAGACCCAATACTGTGCCTACGATGTAATGGTGGACGATAAGCTCATCGAAAGCTTCGGACTGGAGGATTTCGGGGAGGGCAATTTTATCGGCTGCGGCTTTCATTTTGTTTCCCTCCCCAGAGGCATGGATGAACACATGCTGACGATCAGGCTGTATGAGAGTGAAAATAATGCCTTCTCGGGCATCTATACCCCGAGGATAGGAAACTATTCCGACCTCGAGGAGGAGCTTATGCACAGCAGCGTGCTGATCATCAATGTGGCATATTTTCTCATATGCTTCGGAACGATATTTTTCCTGATCGCATTCTTATTTTCCTCGGCGACCCGGGCAGTGCATGCCCAGATGGCGGGCACGATCTTGTGTATACACATTGGACTGTGGATACTGTTTTATAACAATATTTCATACAATGTTATCAGGACGAACCATACGACCTTTTTTGAATATATTCTCCTGCTTTTGCTCCCGGCCAGTCTTTTCATGATGATGTCTTTCCTGATCAGGGGCAAGGTGGTAAAGATATTGCGCAGGCTGGTCCTTGCAGATGTCCTGCTCAGCGCGGTCGTAGTGATCCTGCACGTGAGGAATATCGTACATATAAGGGCCTTCAGAAGCATCAATTACGTGATCTTAAGCGCGACCATCATATACAGCATAATGCTAAATTACCGGCTCATGTTCAATAAGACTGTGAAACGTGTATCGAGATCTGCGAAAATACTTGCAGCGGGCCTGGAGATACTCTCGGTCTCGCTGCTCATATCGGTGCCTCTGTATATGTTCAAAAAATACGGAAGTCAGCCCGGAGGCCTGGCGGATTCCATAGTGCCCATAGGTACCCTGGCATTTGCTACTGCTATGCTGCTCAACTTCCTTTTGTTCGTGACAGAATCCTATTCCAGGAGGGATGAATATGCCTTTCTGGAGAGGATGGCCTATTCGGATGGCCTTACCATGCTCTCCAACCGTGCGATGGCGGACGCCATGCTCGAGGAGATCGACAAGGCGGACTACGATTACTGTCTTATAAGTATGGATATAAACGGACTTAAGAAGGTAAATGACGAGCTGGGACACGAAAGCGGCGACCATCTGCTTACCAGGGTGTCCTCCGTCGTGGCGGAGGCCTTTGACAAAAAGGGGGTTATCTGCCGCGTCGGCGGTGACGAGCTTCTGGGGATAATAGAGGATTCAGACAGGGTGGATGTGGATACCATCATACAAAAGATGACGATAAAGATAAATGCCTTGAATTCTGAGGAGGATCCCATCAGGTATTCCATATCCTACGGCGTGGCCTACAGGCATGACTGCCCCGGAGAGGATTCCCACGCTGTGTACATGCTTGCAGACCGCCGTATGTATGAATTTAAACGTCAGTATTACAGAAACCTGATGAGGGATTAGATATATAGTAAACGACAAAGTTTTTTTACTTTGGCGTTTGCTGCGCCGGAGACTCTAAAGCTCTGTGATCTCTACCTGTTTATATATTTTTTCCATATCTTCTTTTACGTAGAAACCGGTCTCTTCACGAAGGGCCGCGGCGCCGGACATGGCGCTTGCAAGCCTTAAGGTCTCCTGCATGGGAAGGGCGCGCTCCAGGCCAACTGCAAAGCCGGCTACCATGGTGTCTCCGCAGCCCACTGTGTTTACCGGCTTGTTGCGGGGTACTACGGCGCGGAATACTCCTTCATCACAGACTACGAAGGAGCCGTCTATACCCATGGAGCAGACAACTATGCTGACTCCGTCGGCATGGACCTTTTTTGCAGCCGCGAGCTTGTCTTCAAAAACGGAGCAGTCCGACCCGGTGAGCATACTGATCTCGTCAGTATTCGGCTTTATCATGGTGGGTTTGGCCTTTATTCCCTCCAGGAGGGCTTGACCGCTGGTATCCATGATGACCTTTTTGCCGGCAGCCTTGACGAGCTTGACGAGACCCTGATATACATCCGTTCCGAGCCCCTTCGGAGCGCTTCCGGACATAGCGACCACATCGGCATCCTTAACCAGTTCTTCAAACTGCTTGAGAAAGCCTTCAAAATCCTTGCTGTCCACGGTAAAGCCCGGCTCCAGGAATTCAGTCTCCCTCTGGTTTTTCTCGTCCCATATATTTATGCAGGAACGGCTTTCGCCCTTGACGTGGTAAAACCTGGGCTCTACGTTGAATTCACCGAGGGCCTCTTCTATATATGCCCCGGCATGGCCGCCGACAAAGCCTGTAGCGATGACCTTTGCGCCGGCTATGGCAGCGGGCTTGGATACGTTAAGGCCTTTTCCGCCGGGAGTATAGGAACACTCTCTGACACGGTTGACATGTCCTTCAACAAATTCGTCGACAATATAACGCTTATCAATGGAAGCGTTCAGAGTGACAGTGAGAATCATTTGGAAAAACCTCCATATAAAAAGAATTTTATAGATAGCTACAATTATAATTTGAAAGTATGTTATAATCAACCTGGGTTTGCGCACGCAGGCAGTTGAGATAAAAGATCTGGAGGAGCTTATGAAAGAATTTAAACCGGTAAAAGAGGGAAAGGTCAGAGAGATATATGACGTCGGTGAGAACCTTATAATGGTAGCTACTGACCGCATCTCTGCCTTTGACGTGATACTGAAGAACATGATAGAAGGCAAGGGCAGGATATTGACAAAGATGTCGGAATTCTGGTTTTCCCTGACCAAGGATATAATCCCAAATCACCTGATCACCACGGATACGGAGCAGATGCCTGAGTTTTTCAGAAATAAGGACTTTGAGGGCAGGAGTATGCTGGTGAGGAAGCTCAACATGCTTCCCATAGAGTGTATAGTCCGCGGCTATATAACCGGAAGCAGCTGGGAGAGCTATAAAAAGACCGGAAAGGTATGCGGGATAGAGCTGCCGGAGGGGCTGAAGGAATGCGCAAAGCTGCCCGAGCCCATCTATACACCCTCCACTAAGGCGGAGCTCGGTGAGCACGATGAGAATATAAGCTATGAGAAGAGTATAGAGGTACTTGAAAAGGTCTTCCCCGGCAAGGGAGAGGCGTATGCAAAGAGGATAAAGGATGCGACGCTGGCCCTGTACAAAAAATGTGCCGAGTATGCTCTGAGTAAGGGTATCATAATCGCGGATACGAAATTTGAATTCGGTCTCGATGAAAACGGAGAGGTCGTTCTTGCGGACGAGATGCTGACCCCCGACAGCTCACGTTTCTGGAGCCTTGAGGGCTATGAGGAGGGAAAGAGCCAGCCCTCCTTTGACAAGCAGTTTGTCAGGGATTACCTGAAGGCCCATCCCGAGTGTGACTATAAGCTTTCTCAGGAAGTGATCGACAGAACGATAGAAAAATACGAACAGGCATATAAATTGTTGTCAAATTGACACTATATCGGATATAATATAGCTGATTTGGGTTTTTATTCTGCATATAATAATGAGGTGAAGATTGATGAGCAAAAGACTGGTTACTAGGAGCGATTTTGATGGTTTGGTATGTGCAATGCTTTTAAAGGAACTCAACCTTATCGAGGAAATTAAGTTTGTGCATCCCAAGGATGTTCAGGATGGAAAGATAGAGATCACCTCCGAAGACATCACAACAAATCTGCCCTTCGATGAGAGAGTCGGTCTGGCATTTGACCACCATGAAAGTGAGCTTTTAAGGGTGGATCCCGAAAAGGCGAAGGGTCGCTTTATAATAGAAGGAGATGCCAAGAGCGCGGCCAGAGTTGTCTATAATTACTATGGTGGAAAGGATACCTTTAAGAGGGTCTCCGAAGAGATAATGTGGGCAGTAGATAAGGGCGACAGCGCTGATTTCACAAAGGAGGAGATACTCGACCCTCAGGATTGGGTACTCTTGAACTTCCTCATGGACGCCCGTACCGGTCTTGGACGTTTCCACAGCTTCAGAATCTCCAACTACGATCTGATGATGGAGCTTATAGATTACTGTCTGGAGCACAGCATAAAGGATATTTTGAAGCTCCCCGATGTAAAGGAGAGGGTGGACCTCTATTTTGAGCAGCAGGAGAAGTTTAAGGAGCAGCTTTCCAGATGTACCAAGGTCTACGACAAGGTGGTAGTCGTTGATTTAAGAAATGAAGAGCCTATCTATTCGGGGAACCGCTTCATGGTATATGCCATGTTTCCCGAAGCTGAAATTTCCGTTCACGTGGCATGGGGTTTCCAGAAGCAGAATACAGCCGTAATGATAGGTAAGTCCATTATAAATAAGAATTCTACTGTCAATATTGGAAATCTTTGCCTTGAATATGGCGGAGGAGGGCATGCAAATGCCGGTACCTGCCAGAGACCGAACGATACGGTAGACGCCGAGCTGCCTGAAATAATAGAAAGGCTGAACGGAAGATAATAAGATGCCGATAATTGAATATTTAGAAAAAAATGCAGTTGATTATGCCGATGATATAGCCCTGGTGGAGCTGAACCCGGCTCGTACAGAGGACCGGCGCATGACGTGGAAGGAATTCGACCTTACACAGACCGATCCGCAGGGACCCTACAGGAGGGAGATAACCTGGCATGTGTTTAACGAGAAGGCCAACAGGTTTGCACATCTCCTGCAGGAAAGAGGGATAAAGAAGGGCGACAAGGTCGGTATCCTTTTGATGAACTGCCTTGAGTGGCTGCCCATATATTTCGGGATATTGAAGTGTGGGGCAATCGCCGTTCCGCTGAATTTCCGTTATACATCGGAAGAAATAGACTTCTGCGTCAACAAGGCCGATGTGGATATTCTGGTCTTCGGGCCGGAGTTTATAGGTCGTGTGGAAGCTATTGCCGACAGGATATCGAGAGGCAGGCTGCTTATTTTTGTCGGAGACAGCTGCCCGAGCTTTGCGGAGAGCTATATAGAGCTTACGCTGAACTGTTCTTCTCAGAATCCCGGAGTGCCTTTGACGGATGATGACTACGGTGCGATATATTTTTCTTCGGGGACAACGGGCTTTCCCAAGGCCATCCTGCACAAGCACAGGTCCCTCATGCATTCCGCGACGGTGGAGCAAAAGCATCACGGACAGACCCGGGATGACGTATTTTTGTGCATACCTCCGCTCTACCATACGGGGGCGAAGATGCACTGGTTTGGAAGTCTTATCTCCGGATCCAAGGCCGTCCTTTTAAAGGGGACGAAGCCGGGAGAGGTATTGCAGGCCGTATCGGAAGAAAAGTGCACTATAGTGTGGCTCCTCGTTCCCTGGGCTCAGGATATACTGGATGCCCTGGACAGTAAGGAGTTAAAAATCGAAGACTACAACCTTGACCAGTGGAGGCTTATGCATATAGGAGCCCAGCCTGTTCCCAGGTCGCTGGTAAGGCATTGGAGGGATTATTTCCCCGGGCACGCTTACGATACAAACTACGGTCTTTCAGAATCCATAGGACCCGGCTGCGTGCATTTGAGTGTAGAGAATATAGATCATGTTGGAGCTATCGGGATTCCGGGCTACGGGTGGAAGTGTAAGATAGTCGACCCGGACAGGAAAGAGGTAGCCAGGGGCGAGGTCGGAGAGCTGGCTGTTTATGGCCCTGGAGTTATGGAATGCTATTATAACGACAAGGCGGCTACGGACGAGGTAATGGATTCCGAGCGCTGGCTGTATACAGGCGATATGGCGAT
>JAGBNT010000016.1 GCA_017634255.1 Lachnospiraceae bacterium | reverse complement strand
ACATTGGTGGACTGCCTTTTAAGGCAGAGCGGTGTTTTCAGGGAAAACCAGGAGGTCGCGGAGAGGGTAATGGACTCCAACGACATAGAAAGGGAGCGCGGCATAACCATACTTTCCAAGAATACCGCGGTCACATATAAGGATACAAAAATAAATATCGTAGATACCCCCGGTCACGCGGACTTCGGAGGCGAGGTGGAGCGTATCTTAAAGATGGTAAACGGAGTAGTGCTTTTAGTGGATGCCTTCGAGGGAGTAATGCCCCAGACTAAATTCGTGCTCATGAAGGCTCTGTCGCTTAAGCTTCCGGTAATCGCCTGCATAAACAAGATAGACAGACCAGGGGCGAGACCCAAGGAGGTAGTGGACGAGGTATTGGAGCTCTTTATAAACCTTGGAGCCGATGACGACCAGCTGGACTGCCCCTTTGTCTATGCTTCGGCAAAGGAGGGAGTGGCTTCGCTGGACCCGGATGTACCCGGTACGGATATGAAGCCTCTGTTTGATACCATAATCGATTACATCCCGGCGCCTACGGGAGATCCCGAGGCTCCGACCCAGGTGCTCATCTCCACCATCGATTACAATGAGTACGTTGGAAGGATAGGTGTGGGAAAGGTGGATAACGGTTCGGTCAAGGTAAATCAGGAGGCGCTCATAGTAAACCACCACAATCCCGACAGAAAAGAAAAGGTAAAGATCAGCAAGCTCTATGAGTTCGACGGTCTGTCCAAGGTGGATGTGACCGAGGCGGGAGTAGGCTCGATAGTTGCAATCTCCGGTATCGCTGACCTCAAGATCGGAGATACGCTATGCTCGCCCGAGGCGCCGGAACCGATACCCTTCCAGAAGATATCGGAGCCCACCATATCCATGAATTTCATAGTCAACGATTCTCCGCTTGCCGGTCAGGAGGGGAAGTACGTGACCTCAAGGCATATCAAGGACAGGCTTTATAAGGAGCTTAATACGGATGTTTCGCTTCGGATAGAGGACACGGATTCGACGGATACCTTTAAGGTTTCGGGCAGGGGAGAGCTTCATCTGTCCGTGCTTATAGAGAATATGCGCCGCGAGGGCTATGAGTTTGCGGTGAGCAAGGCTGAGGTCATCTATAAGAAAGATGAAAACGGCAAGACCCTGGAGCCCATGGAGACCGCCTATATCGATGTACCTGATGAATTTTCCGGTACGGTCATCGCATCGCTTTCCGAGCGCAAGGGAGAGCTCCTTAATATGAGTTCCATAAGCGGAGGCTATACAAGGCTCGAATTTAATATACCCTCAAGAGGGCTTATCGGCTTCAGGGGACCTTTCATGACCGATACCAAGGGCAACGGAATAATAAATACCACCTTTAACGGCTACGGTCCCTACAAGGGGGATATATCCTACAGGAAGACGGGGTCGCTTATAGCCTTCGAGGCGGGAGAGGCGGTGACCTACGGTCTCTTTAACGCCCAGGAGAGAGGGTCTCTCTTCATCGGACCCGGCACGAAGGTATATTCCGGAATGGTAATCGGTTCCAACCCGAAAAGCGACGATATCGAGGTCAACGTCTGCAAGACCAAGCACCTTACCAATACCCGTACCTCCTCCTCGGACGAGGCTTTAAGGCTGGTTCCGCCGGTTATCCTATCCCTTGAGCAGGCGCTGGATTTCATAGATACCGATGAGCTTTTGGAGGTAACTCCGAAGTCCTTAAGGATAAGGAAGAGGATATTGGACCCCACCCTTAGAAAGAGGGCGGGCTTTGCGGCTAAGGCAAAGAAGTAGGCTTTAAGTGTTTTGTTTTTTTAGTATCGCAGGGGCGGCGTAAGGAAAATATTAGCCTTTCGGTCAAACGCCGCCCCGCGGGCGAGTAGGGTGCGATTTCATCTTCCCTACTCGATTGTAAGTAAGTACACTTAACAGATGACACTTTGCTGCAACGTCAGCGTTGACAGAAACCCAGTAAAAGTTTATGATTTTATATTATTCATATAAAAATTCAGGAGGAAAAGTATGCCGGTATTTAAGGGAGCTGGTGTCGCCATAGTCACACCCTTTAAAGAGAACGGGGATATAGACTACGAAAGGTTCGGCGAACAGATAGATTTTCAGATCGAGAATAAGACAGATGCCATCATCGTATGTGGAACGACCGGAGAGGCGGCGACTCTTACGGAGCAGGAGCATATCGAGGCTATAGAGTTTTGCGTGCGCCACGTAAATAAAAGAGTTCCGGTCATCGCGGGAACCGGTTCAAACTGCACTAAGACCGCCGTATATCTTTCCATGGAGGCTGAACGCGCGGGAGCCGATGCACTGCTGCTCGTGACTCCATACTACAATAAGACCACGCAGACCGGGCTTATAGACCACTTTACCGTTGTCGCCAATTCGGTGCATCTGCCGATAATACTTTACAGTGTAAAGAGCCGTACCGGTATGAACATTGAGCCCGAAACGATGAAGACGCTCTTTGACAGCGTTTCCAATATAGTAGGGATAAAGGAAGCCAGCGGCAATATAGGACAGGTTGCCAAGATACTTTCACTTTGCGAGGGTATAGAGCTTTATTCAGGAAACGATGACGAGACGGTTCCGATGCTTTCGATAGGCGGTATCGGAGTTATTTCAGTAGTTTCAAATATAGCCCCGAGGTTCGTTCACGATATGGTAATGAACTATCTAAACGGCGATATCGAAGAGGCGAAACGCATGCAGCTTCAGGAGCTTGAGCTGGTGGAGGCACTGTTTTGCGAGACTAATCCCATTCCGGTTAAGCATGCGATGAACCTTCTCAATATGGGGGCGGGTCCTCTGCGTAAACCCCTTTCTCCTATGTCGAGCGCAAATCTTGAGCGTTTGAAGAAGGCGATGAAGAATTTCGGACTTTTGCAGGGGTAAAACACGGATTTCATGAGGTATTATTTATGATCAAAGCAATTATGAACGGCTGTGGCGGCAGAATGGGAAAAATGATATTCTCTGTGGCGGATTCGGATCCGGAGATCAACATAGTGGCAGGAGTCGACAAGGTGAATGTCCAGAATATGAGTATTCCCGTTTTCGGAGATATATCACACTGCAGCGTCCCCGCCGATGTGGTGATAGATTTTTCGCTCCCCGATGCCACGGATGTCCTCTTAGACTACTGTGTGGAAAAGAAGCTCCCCCTTGTGCTCTGTACAACGGGACTTTCAGCCGAGCAGGTTCAAAGGGTTGAAAAGGCAAGCGAGGTAATACCTGTCTTAAGGAGTGCGAATATGTCGATAGGAATAAACCTCTTAATGAAGGTTTTAAAGGAGACGGCGGGCACCCTGGCGGCAGCGGGCTTTGATATAGAGATAGTGGAAAAGCATCACAATAAAAAGAAGGATGCACCCTCCGGAACTGCGATCGCGCTGGCTGATACCATGCTGGAGGTACTGCCCGGAGACTATTCGACGGTTTATGACAGGAGCGGCAGAAACGAGTCCAGACCCTCCCATGAGATAGGGATTTCGGCGGTCAGGGGCGGAACCATTCCCGGGGACCACGATGTGATCTTCGCGGGGGAGGACGAGGTAATTACCTTTTCACATCGCGCATATTCCAGGGCGATATTCGCAAAGGGAGCCATAGCGGCGGCAAAATTCCTTGCGGGAAAGGCACCCGGAATGTATTCGATGTCGGATGTATTAAACTGATGCAGTTCAGACCATGTATAGATATTCATAACGGAGCGGTAAAGCAGATAGTAGGCAGCTCCCTAAGGGATGATAATTCAAGTGCGGCGGAGAATTTCGTTTCGGAAAGCTCCGCCGCTTATTATGCCGATCTTTATAAGAAATACGGCTTTGCCGGGGGACATGTGATAAATCTTAATTCCAGGACCTCTGATATGTATGAGCTCAGCAGGAGAGCCGCAATCGAAGCGCTGTCGGCATATCCCGGGGGCATGCAGTACGGAGGTGGAGTTACCGATGAAAACGCGGCTTCATTTCTTGAGGCAGGGGCATCCCATGTCATTGTCACTTCCTATGTGTTCAGCGATGGAAAATTAAATTATGTAAACCTTGACAGGCTGCTTAAGGAAGTCGGAAAGGACAGGCTGGTACTGGATCTAAGCTGCAGGAAAAGAGGGGATAAGTATTTTGTAGTTACCGACAGATGGCAGAGATTTACTGAATTAGAAGTTAACATAAAATTATTTCAGAAGCTGGCGGGAGCATGCGATGAATTTCTGGTCCACGGGGTGGACGTAGAGGGGAAAAGGGCAGGCATCGACGAGGAGCTGGTGTCCCTTCTTTCGGAGGCTGACGCTGTTATCACCTATGCTGGAGGCGTAAGAAGCCTTGAAGATATGGAGCTTATAAGACTTAAGGGCAGGTCAAGGATCAATGCCACAATAGGCAGTGCACTTAATATTTTCGGCGGTGAGATTTTGCTTGACGATATATATAGATTTAATTTATTATGATAAAACCTACAGCTTACAGCAAACGCGCGGACAGGCAACACTTACGGAGACGAACATATGCATACTATAATGCTGATAGATGACGATCAGACCCAGCTTATCATGTACCAGAAGGCTCTCGATTCGGGTTATCGCTCAATGGCAATGGAGAGGGGCAAAAATGCCCTGGAGTATCTGAGAAAAGCCAATAAGCTGCCCTCCCTTATAGTCCTGGACATAGATATGCCGGTAATGAACGGTTTCGAGGTCTTTTCGGCTCTTACTGCCAATAAGGATACGAAGAACATACCCGTTATATTTGTTTCCGGAAACGACGACCCCGCCACAGAGATGGAGGCATATGCGCTCGGGGCGGTGGACTACATGGTAAAGCCCGTCAGCACGGAGATACTAAGGCGTAAGGTAGACCTGCAGATAAACATGCTTGAGCGCCGTAAAAGGCTCCATTCCGAAAATGCCGAGCTCCTGGATTACAATGAGCAGCTGCAGGATTACAATAACGAGCTGCAGGCGATGGCGAACGAGTCTGTAAAGAACGTGCTTTACATGCAGTACTTCCTTACCGGCGTCGTTACCGAGCTGTTGGCGAAAAAGGACGGCTTCGCCGCCGTACATTCCAAGAGGGTGGCCCGTTTCATGGATATACTGGTAAAGCAGATGATAGCCATGAGAAAGATAAGCCTTCAGCCCAACGACCTGGATGCGGTCAAGCTTGCGACCCAGCTTTTCGATATGGGGAAGATAGGGCTTCCCGATTACCTTCTGGTAAAGGAGGGAAAGTATTCCCAGCAGGAATTTGAGACCATGCAGCGGCATACTATCTATGCTGCCGAGTCTGTTCAGAAATACGCCTACCTTCTGCCCCAGTCCAATTTTGTCAGCTTTGCCTATCAGATCTGCCGCTCCCACCATGAGAAGTGGGACGGAACAGGCTATCCCGACCGCCTTGCGGGAGCCAATATACCTATACTGGCGCGTATGGTGAGCCTTTGCGATATCTATGACGCTCTTGTCAGCGAGAGAGCCTACAAAAAAGCTATGACTCATGAGCAGGCTTATGCTATAATAAACCAGTCTGCAGGAGTACAGCTCGACCCGGATGTGGTTGCTGCCTTTAATGCGATACACGGACAGTTCTATGAGATTTCGCGCCTGCCGATCGAGTGATATCAGGGTCAGAAGGAACGCTTGACCCTAATAGCATATAACAGGGGGAGTAATTCCGGTAAAGGCTAATGGTTTTTTCATCTACGGTATTTTTATTTATCTTTTTACCGATCTGTCTTATAGTCTATTATAATCCGTTTACAGTAGCTGCTTTAAAAAAGCACCCTGAAGAGGGGGCTAATATCGGTGTGCGCCGATTCAGGAATATCTTCCTGCTTCTGGCGAGTCTTGTTTTTTATGCCTGGGGTGAACCGGTCAATATCCTGCTTATGATATTCTCCATCATCCTGGCTTATTTTTTGGGGCTGGGTATTGCATCCGCCGGGAATAAGGGGAAGGCGAAGCTGATCCTCGGAGCCGGGATTTTAGTTTACATAATTATATTCTTTATCTTTAAGTATCTCACATTTTTAAGCTCGGAAATTTACGGCTGGCTTGGGCTCGGCGCAAGCCCCGTGGACATAGAGCTTCCTATAGGCATCTCATTTTTCATGTTCCAGCTAATGTCCTACCTTTTTGACGTATACTATGAGCACGCGAAGCCCCAGAGGAATATCCTTAACCTAGGGCTTTATATCTCCCTCTTTCCTCAGCTTATCGCCGGTCCCATTGTGCGGTATAACGAGGTGGAGGAGCAGATATTAAAAAGGAGGGAGAGCAGGGAGGATTTTTCCGAGGGGATAATACGCTTTATCTTCGGTCTCGGGAAAAAGGTTCTGCTGGCTAATTATTTCGGGCTTCTCGCGGACAGCATCTTTGACATGGGAGGCAGTATAAGCGCCCTTACCGCCTGGCTTGGCGCCTTTGCCTATACCTTCCAGATATACTTTGACTTCTCCGGCTACTCGGATATGGCGATAGGGCTCGGAAGGATATTCGGCTTTCACTTTTCTGAAAATTTTAATTACCCCTATATTTCCGGCAGCGTAACCGAGTTCTGGAGGCGCTGGCACATATCATTAAGCAGCTGGTTTAGGGACTACGTATATATCCCTCTCGGGGGAAACAGGGTCTCTAAGCCAAAATGGATACGCAATATGCTTTGCGTCTGGCTGCTTACCGGTATCTGGCACGGAGCCAACTGGACCTTTCTTTTATGGGGACTTATGTATTTTGTTCTGCTCGTGGCGGAGAGAATTACCGGGCTTAACAGGGCAAAGAGGCTTCCGGTTTTAAGGCATATATACACCATAGTGATATTTACTGTGGGCTGGGTGATATTCAGGGCGGATTCCGTATCTCTCGCCGGAGACTATATCGCGGATATGCTGCTTTTAAGGGGAGGCGGTCTGGCGGACAGCGCCGCCTTGTACTATCTTAAAAATTCCTGGTGGCTTCTGGCTATAGGCGTTGTCGCGGCTTGCCCGGTATTTGTAAGGTTTAAGGAGCATTGCCGGAAAAACAACAAAGAGCTGCCGCTGATCCTCTTTAATTTCGCGGTATTTGTGCTTTCCCTGATATCCTGCATAAGCTCAACCTACAGCCCGTTTATCTATTTTAACTTTTAAGGAGAAGAGAAGGACTTGGAGAAAAGGTCAGTTAACATAAAATCACCGACAGTATATTATTCATATTTTATCGCAGCCTTTCTCTGCCTTGTGTTTTTTAGCGTACTGCTGGTTATGGTGGTAAAAAACGTATTTTATGAGGACCTTGGAGTGGAGAATGCCTTTGTGCACATGCTTTTAGACGGAGGCACCTTCGAGGCGGGAGACGATGAGGCGGTGGAGGTGCGTGCTCTCCATCCCGGCGAAGAGCATGTGGACATCAACTGGGAGGTGTTATATCCCTTTAACGACTGGAATGCTTACGGCTGGGGGAGAAACACCGGAAAGAGCTGGGGCAGGCTGGATTTTTACAGGGCGGCTGTGGACAATTTCGAGGCCAAGCTTGGCATTTATACCGGAGAGCTGCTTATCTTCCAAAGAAACGTGACCATCGCCAATTCAAAGCTTCAAAATATGCTGGGCTGGAGGCTTTATGCGGATGTGATACCGATGACCAACGGGCATCTGGCAGCACCCTATAAGAGGCTAAAGGAAGAGGAGATGACGGAGCTTGCGGACAGCGTCGCGGATTTTAATTCCTATCTCGCCTCAAATGGCATACCGCTTATATACGTAAATGCGCCTACAAAGGTCGCCGCTGACGACAGACAGATGATAGATCCGGGACTGGAAAACTCCAACGAAAACGCGGATGAGCTTCTTTCCATGCTGGACAGCCGGGGAGTCAACACTCTGGATTTCAGGGATGAGATCAAAAAGACAGGGAAGAGCCAGTATGACTTTTATTACAGACTCGACCATCACTGGACCACAGCGAGCCAGCTCTGGGCGGCAGGGGTTCTCTCCCAAAAGCTGAATAAGGACTGCGGCTTTGATTTCGACCCTGAGACCTTCAAGCCGGAAAGCTATGAGAAGGAAAGTTACGATAACGCCTTTCTCGGAAGCTACGGCAGGATTGTGGTCTACCAGGGGCTTTTGGATTCCTTTGAGAGGATAAAGCCTGCCGGCACCTGGGATATTTCGGTTACGATACCGTCAAGAAACGTATTAAGGCGGGGGGATTATGAGGAGGTCTTTGTTGAAAAGACCCTTCTT
>JAGBNT010000015.1 GCA_017634255.1 Lachnospiraceae bacterium | reverse complement strand
GAGGGGGAGCTTTGGAAGTACCACCGCCAGGTCAGGCGGAATGCGGACACGGTGAACTCGAACCGCCAGAGCATAAACTATCCGGCGGAGGATTATTACCGCCTGTTCGTGGATATCTTTCACAATGCGGACAGCAGGAAGCTCATTATCTTCGGCTCGGGTCTTTTCGCTAAAAAGTTTATCGAATTATACGGCAAGGAGTACGAGCCCTATGCCATAGTCGATAATAACAGGGAAAAATGGGAGGATACGCTTTGCGACATACCCATACAGTCCCCGGAGATATTTACGAGGCTTTCGAGCGGCGAATATAAGGTTATAATCTGCATAAAAAACTACATCTCTGTGATGAAGCAGCTGGAGAAGCTCGGGGTTTCGGAGTACAGCATTTACGACCCGGCAAGGGCTTATCCCAAGAGGAGAAAGCCTGTCGAGGGTGCCATAGCTAAAGCGCCTGGCGAAAAGGGCGCAAAAACCTACCATACCGGCTATATCTCGGGGGTATTCGACCTGTTTCATGTGGGGCATGTCAATCTCTTTAAGCGAGCAAAGGAGCAGTGCGAATATCTGATAGTCGGGGTGGTTTCGGATAAGGGGGTTATAAAGCATAAGGGTGTGGCGCCCTTTATACCCTTTGATGAGCGCATAGAGATGGTGCGAAGCTGCAGATACGTGGACGAGGCAGTGGAGATACCGGTGGATATGAACGGACCGAAGGATGCATGGCCGATGTACCAGTACGACGCGCAGTTTCTTGGAAGTGATTATATCAATGATCCCTACTGGCTGGATGCGCAGAAGTGGCTCAGGGAACACGGCTCAAATCTGGTATTTTTCCCGTATACAAAGGAAACCAATTCCACAAACATAAAGGCGCTGATCGAAAAGAAGCTGGTGTGATTTTTGAGCAAGTCTCACATTGGAGCATTTCAAGAAACTATACAACCCTCCAATCCAATCTCAAATGGCTCACGGGAAAGAGTGCATTTCGGATTTAGGAACAGAGCCTTGGTATGGAAAAGATAAATAGAGATAAGACTGTGAAGATGAAAAATAGGGACGCTCATCCAACCTTCCGCAGTGCGGCGGAGAGCTGGCTTGAGGACAGGAAGCTGTTCCCTGCGGAGCTTAAGGCTGCAATGTCTAAAAACAGGAATGTACATGGGTAGGCGGCCTAAAAAAATATTGACCACGTTTAAAACTCCGGAGCCTTTAAAAGGTTTCCGGAGTTTTTTTGTTTAATAGAAAATTGCTCCGCCAAGGATGCGCGCTCGATAGGAATTTGCTGCATAAATACAGCCCCGCTCGGCACGTGAATGTCGCAAGCGATATTCGTTCTTATCCCTGCTCAATTCCTTATCTCAAGCAAGATTGATTTTGTGTAATTGGCAGATTATAATAAAATTAAATAGTATTTATAGTGAACGACAAAAATAATTTGTCGTTCACTATAAAGCCTCCGGCGGATGCGCACGGATTTTGTAAGGAAATATGCCGCAAAAAGCGGCCAAAATCCGGCGCAGTAAACGCCAAAGTAAAAAGAACTTTGTCATTTACTATAATTACATTATGAGGTTATATCATGGTAGTGACTACTGAGCATGAATTATTTAATGAACTTGTTTCGGAGATATGTAAGATATATGGAGATAATTTGATTTCTATTATTTTATATGGTTCGGTAGCACGTAATACGGCAACAGAGGATTCTGATATTGATATAGCATTATTGATTAAAAAAAATGATGATGAAATGTATGACAGATGGTTAGATGTGGCAGTAGGGTTGGATTTGAGGTATGACCAATTAATTACTACCTCTTTGATTGAAGAGGACAGATTCAACGAAATGAAAGACAAAATGCCATATTATATCAATATCGATAAAGAAGGAATCGTATTATGGAAGGCAGCGTAAGAGATTTTGCAATGTACAGGTTGGAAATGGCAAGGGAGGACTTGCAGAGAGCTCGTAACGCTATGCAGCAGGAGGATTACAAACTGCTCATGAACCGCTCCTATTATGCTATATTCCATTCGTTAAGGGCAGTAAACGCGCTGGATGGTTTTGATAGCAGCAAACATAAGGGGGTTATTTCACATTTTAATAAAGAGCATGTTAAAACCGGAGAATTTCCCGCAGAAATATCAAAAAAGGAGCCGCAGGGCTCCTTTTTGTTTAATATGCTGCATAAATGCATCCCCTTCCGGATTCCTAAAATTAAGTTGACTACTTCACGTTGCTTTACTATAATATTTTAGTGATTTTTTAGGATTTGATGAGAGTTTTTTAATTTTTTTAGGCGACGGACTGTCGAGTTTACGGAGGTATATATGTCTATAAAGGATGCCTTGAATTATACAGTAAAAACAAATTCCACAGGGCTTAAAAGACCCTCTATGTCTTCCGAGGAGGATATGGACAAAAGGCTGGCTGAAATGCGTAAAAACAATATGCGCAAGGCTCCCGGAGGGGTCGGAAGCTCTACTCACGCTACAAAGCCTGTAAAGTCTGCTACTAGAAGTGCCGTTAAGACCAGACCCGTTGTAAAGGAAAAGCCTGAAAAGGCTCCCGAAGCGGACGTAGACGTGGATGAGTTTGCAGCACCCCCGGCAAAGGTCAGACCGGTAAAGGAAAAGGCTGTAAAGGAGAAGCCTGTAAAAGAAAAGCCTGTCAAGGAAAAGCCTGCCAAGGAGAAAAGAGGCTTTTTCGGGCGCAAGAAGAATATCCCCGAGGAGACGGAAGAGGTTTTGGAAGAGGACGACGGTGATATCATCTTTGATGACGTGGATGATGCTTCGGATACCTCCGGTGATCTTTTCTCCAAAGAGGATATGATGTCTTCCATGGACGATGTTCTGGATGAAGAGGACAAAGAGGAAGACAGCGATATTGACAGCATCAGGGATATAAAGGATATCGAGGTTAAAAATATAGATGAGGGTCGTCTGGACCAGCTTGAGAGGGATGATGAAGATAAGGATATGAAGATATTCAAGCCCAGGCATGAGAGCGGAAGGTTTGAAAATCCCAGATTCAAAGGTCCAGGTCCGGATCTGTCCAGGTTATCCCAGGACAGCGGCGAAGCCGATGAGCTTTTTGAGGAAGCTGAGAAAAAGGCTCCTGAAGAAGACAATGACATTAAGGACCTTTTTGACGAGGATATTAAGGAAGAGAGTCCCGTGGAGGAAAATAAGGCTGAGACCGAAGAACCTGCCCCGGAAAACGCGGACTCTGACCTTAAGGACAGTGACGATGACAGGTCTAAAGATAGAAAGTTTATGCATGACAGGAATAAAAAAGATATGAAAAAGAGCCTCAGAAAAAATGACATCTTTGATTCCGACGAAAACGACGAGGGAGTATCCCTGCCGGATAAAAAGGCGGAAGAAGCTCCGGATAGCGCGATAGCTGAGGCGGACAGGACAAGTGTACTAAGAAAAGAGATAGAGCGGAATGCTTCGGGAAGGGTTCCTCAGGAGGAAATAGGAGCCGCCGCCCCCGCAGCTCCGGTAAAGAGGGAAGCCGGAGCACCGATTCCGAGAAATGCAGCTGCCAGAAGACGGCCTATGACACCCGGACAGGGCGCTGCTCCCGTCGGAGGTCCGGTGCGTCCGGAAGAGGGCGGGAATGTTCCCGGCGGCCCGGAGGGCAGAAATGCCAATGCTAGGCGCCCGGTTCAAAAACGAGTACCTCCTCAGCAGCCCCAGCAGCCACAGAATCCTGGACAGCCGGCTCAGGGAGCCCAGGGAGCAAGACCGCAGGGCACTCCTGGGCAAAATCCCACACAGGGCGCAAGAGCGCGGGGCGCCCAGGGTCAAAACCCCACACAGGGCGCAAGACCTGTAAGGAGTGGCGGAGTGCTGCGTCCTGAGCGGCAGACACTTAAGACGCTGCCGGATAATATTGAAAATACTGCGATACTTTCCGCTACCAAGCAGAAAAAGGCAGTGCCTGACAGACAGTTGGCTGTGGAGAGGAAGAAGGAGGCTGGCAGAAGGGAGTTTGAAAGCCGCCGCAGGAATCTTAACGAGGAGGACTTCAAGGAGAGCTCCTTCCCGCTGCAGATAATTTCTTACGTAGCGGTTGCGATCATAGTTATAATAGCCCTTATATGTGCATTCAGGGGGATCGAGTTCAATACCTTATCGCCGCTGGTTCTCGGGATCATCTCGGTCATCATGGTTGTCATGGGTATCTTCCTTGGAATGATACCGTCTTTCATAACGCTTATAATAGCCGCCGCAGCCCTGGTTGCGGGAGCGCTTACAGGCTTTTTCTCGGAGGTTGTTTCGGCGCTGGTGGTCCTGCTCGCAACAGTTACGGCGCTAAAGGGGAGAAAAGGTTAAATGGCTAAGCTGTGGGGAGGAAGGTTCCAGGGCAGTATCGACGAGGGAGCCTTTGCCTTTAATGAATCCTTAAGCTTTGACAAAAGGCTTTACAAGGAAGATATAAGCGGCAGCATCGCCCATGTGACGATGCTCGGCAAATGCGGTATCTTAAGCGAAGAAGAGAGCGACCTTATAATAAGGGGGCTTTCGGGAATACTTTCCGATATAGAGAGCGGAAGGCTCGTTATAGAGGGTGACTATGAGGATATCCACAGCTTTGTGGAGAGCGTACTGACTGAGCGCATCGGAGATGCCGGCAAGAAGCTACATACCGGAAGGAGCCGCAACGATCAGGTGGCTCTGGACATGAAGCTTTATATACGCAATACGGCAGACGCACTGGATGAGCACTTAAAGGATTTTCTTAAGATACTTTTGAGGCTCATTGAGGAAAATACCGAGACCTTCATGCCCGGCTTTACGCATCTTCAAAAGGCGCAGAGCGTCACCCTTTCGCACCATTTAGGTGCATATTTTGAAATGTTCATGCGCGACAGGGACAGGATACATGCCCTGAGGCGCAGGCTCAATACCTGTCCTCTTGGAGCGGGTGCCCTAGCAGGGACTACCTACCCCTTAGACAGGGAAATGACCTCTACACTTCTTGAATTTGACCATCCTACGAGAAATTCCATGGATTCGGTTTCTGACAGGGACTATCTTATCGACCTCCTGAGCGCTTTAAGCATAATAATGATGCACCTAAGCCGGTTTGCCGAAGAGGTGATAATCTGGAACAGTGATGAATATCGTTTTGTGGAGATAGACGATAAGTTTTCTACGGGTTCCTCGATCATGCCCCAGAAGAAAAATCCCGACATCGCCGAGCTGGTAAGGGGAAAGACCGGAAGGGTCTACGGGAGCCTTATGAGCATGCTTACGGTGATGAAAGCGCTCCCCCTTGCCTATGACAAGGATATGCAGGAGGATAAGGAGACAGTCTTTGACGCGATAGATACGGTGTTTAACTGCATTACCCTCTTTGGGGCAATGTGCGACACGATGAAATTCAATAAACTCAGGATGGAGGACAGCTCCAGACGCGGCTTTACAAATGCAACGGACGTTGCGGACTATCTTGTAAAGAAGGGAGTTCCCTTCAGGGATGCCCATGGGGTGTCGGGGAGACTCGTCTTAAAATGTATAGACAGGGGATGTTCCCTCGACGACCTCTCTCTTTCGGATTTCAAGGAGGAGAACGAAGCCTTTGAAGAGGATATATATGAAGCCATTTCGCTTAAAACCTGCGTGGAGGCAAGGAGAACCTTTGGAGCGCCTTCCGGTGAATCCATGAGCGAAGTGATAAAGATATATAAGGAGTATTTGAAGTAAGGGGCGTGCGTTAACTGCAAATAACGCTCCGGTATGGAGGAGATTTTATGGAAAAGAAATTAAAATGCGCAATCTTAGGCGGCACAGGTATGGTAGGGCAGAGATTTATCTCCCTTTTAGAGGATCACCCCTGGTTTGAGGTGAGTGTAATCGCGGCTAGTCCCAGGAGCGCAGGGAAAAAGTATTCCGAAACCGTTGAAGGGCGCTGGAAGATGGACACTCCGATACCGGAAGCTGTTAAGGATATCGTGGTAAAGGATGTAAGCCGGGTAGAGGAAGTGGCTAAGGATGTGGACTTCTGCTTTTCAGCTGTGGATATGAGCAAGGACGAGATTCGCGCTATTGAGGAGGAATATGCAAAGACGGAAACTCCCGTGGTCTCAAACAACTCGGCTCACAGGTGGACTCCCGATGTCCCCATGATAATCCCGGAGATAAATCCCGAGCATGCAAAGATCATAGAAAGCCAGAGAAAGCGTCT
>JAGBNT010000014.1 GCA_017634255.1 Lachnospiraceae bacterium | reverse complement strand
CCGCCCTCTCCTGGGTGATCACCGGGGTGGTGTGCTTCATAAATACCAGAAACTCATCTCCGCCGACCCTGCCGACAAAATCCGTTTCCCGGAATATCTTCCTGATGGAATTTGCCACCTCCTTGATGACCTCATCGCCCATCGCGTGCCCAAGGTTATCATTTACATCCTTAAAATGATCCGTGTCTATCATTATCATCGCGTGACACGATCCTATGTCGCAGGTCCTTAAATAATCCTCAACGGCATCCCTTATGGTCACCTTGTTTAAGAGCCCCGTCATTCCGTCCTTTTCAGCCTGAGCCTTAAGCTCCTGCTGTACACGCTTTTCTTCGGATACATCCTTGGCGAGCCCGACGACTCTGTAAACCTTGTCAAACTCGTCCGCAAAGCTCGCATAATTAAGCCTGTACCACCTGTAGATGCCGTCCGGGTTTGCCAGCCGGTATTCTACGGTATTCTTAACCTCCTGTACCAGAGCATCCTGAAGCTTAGCCGACAATATACTGACGTCATCCGGATGAACGACATGCTCCACGACCTTCTTTGCCGCAAAATCCTCTATGGGCTTGCCCGGTGTTTTAGAGCTTTCCAGCCTGTCCTCCGTTACGCTGTAATCGTATATGATATCATTGGTAGCCTCTTTTATAAGACGCAAAAGCTCCGACTGCTTTTCATAACGGCTGGTGAGCTCCCTTAGAGCCTGAATGGACGTTACCTCCTCCGTCCTGTCGTAAATGTATACCCAGAATATCTCCCTGTCGCCGTTTTTTACAAGTGTCGCAATATGCCCCACAGAGAGGATCTCATCCATGGCTCCCTTTATCCTGTATGCCACCTGGATGAAGCCTTCAAAGTTCTGCTGCATCTCTATGGAGTTAAGGACATTCTTCCTGTCCTCCTTTAATATCAACAGATTAAAGGAATCGTAGTACCTCTCCCTGAACTCCTCCTCGGTGCAGGAAAACATCTTAAGCATGTTGGGGCTTATAAAATCGAATTTATAATTTTGAGCGTTATAACTGAATATTCCTCCAGGAATATATTTTTCAAAAAGTCCGAGCCTGCTCCTTACTTCCTCCAGCTCTGACCTGACCGCGGCTAACTCCTTTTCGAGCCCCGCCGCACCTGTATTTACCTCAGACAATTTTGTCCCCTGACCCAGGGAAGCGGCGTCATAGCGCCATGCTCAGCGCTTCCGGCGGCATCATATGCGGCACCGTCCTCCCTGACTAAACACTTTGTTTGCTGTAACTATTGTATCATTTCACTCGCCTTGATTATTTTATAACTCCCGTTATCCCGTGTCAAATATTCTCAACCGCACTAAGCTTCTCCGCCTGGTCTGCGGCGGCAAGTGCGTCTATTACCGGTTCCAGATCCCCGTCTATTATCTTATCCAGAGAATACAGCGTCAGATTGATCCTGTGGTCGGTAAGCCTCGACTGCGGGAAATTGTAGGTTCTAATCTTCTCCGACCTGTCTCCGCTTCCCACCTGGCTCTTTCTTAAATTTGCCTCCTCATCGTGGGCTTTCTGCCTTTCCAGGTCGTAGAGCTTTGCCCGCAGCACCTTAAATGCCTTTGCCTTGTTCTTTATCTGGGATTTCTCGTCCTGACAGGAAATGACTATACCCGTCGGAATATGGGTGAGCCTTACGGCGGAATCGGTGGTGTTTACGCACTGTCCTCCGTTTCCCGACGCCCTGAACACATCCACCCTGCAGTCCTTCGGATCGATATCCACTTCAACCTCTGTCGCCTCGGGCATTATGGCTACGGTTGCAGTGGAGGTATGTATCCTGCCTCCCGACTCCGTTTCAGGGACTCTCTGTACGCGGTGCACCCCGCTCTCATACTTTAGTCTGGAATAGGCGCCTTTCCCGTTTATCATAAAGCTTACATATTTAAAGCCGCCTATTCCGGTCTCCTCCACGTCGGTCGTCTCCACCTTAAAGCCCTCGTTTTCGGAAAAGCGGACGTACATCCGGTAAAGATTAGCCGCAAAAAGCGCGGCCTCCTCTCCTCCCGCCCCGGCTCTGATCTCTACGATGACGTTTCTTTCATCGTCCTTGTCCTTGGGCAGGAGCATTATCTTAAGCTCTTCCTCCAGCTTTTTATCCTTTTCCTTTGCCTCGCTTAGAGTCTCCCTGGCAAGAGCCTTCATATCCTCATCGGATTCCGACGATATGAGCTCCAGCGCATCCTCTATTTCCTTTTTATTATCACGGTATTTTCTGTATTCCTCCACGAGCGGAGCCAGGTCATTTTGCTCCTTCATAAGCTCCATATACTTATCCTTGGGCAATGCGTCGGGAGTGCTTAGCTTAAACATTATCTCTTCATATTTAGCAGCTACGTCGTCCAGTTTTTCAAACATTTTATCACCCTTTCATTCCCCGAATAATCAGTGAATATCTCAATATCCCTGTAGCCCTCAGCTTCCAGTATATCCTTGACCGCCGTCCCTTCGTCATACCCTATCTCCAGGATCAACATTCCTCCGCCGTTTAACCTGTCTCTGGCATCGCGGGCTATCCTTCTGTAAAATAAAAGCCCGTCCTCACCACCGTCCAGCGCCAGGCGGGGCTCATGCTCCCTGACCTCCTCCATGAGCTTCGGTATCTCGGAGCTTCTAATATAAGGCGGGTTGCTGAGGATAAAATCAAATTTTCCGTCTATTGAATCAAAGAGGTCGCTTTTTACCACCTCGACCTCAGCTCCTATTCTTTCGGCGTTCCTCCTTGTAAGAGCCAGAGCTGCATCGGAAATATCGGATGCAACCGCTTCTATACCGTTGGTGAGCTTTGCTATCGAGATGATTATACAACCCGAACCACAGCAAAGATCCAGGACCCTTGCTCCGTCCGTTATCTCCCGCAGCGCCTCCTCTACCATAAATTCAGTGTCGAGCCTCGGTATCAGGACATTCTCACTAACCTCAAATTCAAAGCCCATAAAATCCTGAACCCCGGTAATAAGCTGTGTGGGAACATGCCCGGCGCGTCTTTTAATAAGCTCCCCGTATCTTGCGGCGAGCTCCTCGGAAAGAGCTTCCTCTGCGTGTGTAAGAAAGAAGGTCCTGTTCTTTCCCGTCAGATATGAAAGCAATATCCCCGCATCCGCCTCGCTGTCCTCTATACCTGCGTCTTTAAGCTTTTTTACGCCATCCTTATAAGCCTCCGAAAAGGTCATCCGCTTTACTCTCCGGTCCCGAAATTTTCCTTAAGATACGTCCTCCAGTCAAAGACCGCCTCGACCGACCTTATCCCGACCTCGATCATCTTATCATCCGGCTCTCTGGTAGTAAGTCTTTGCATCAGAAGTCCGGGGGTCGAAAGAGCCCTTACCACGGGATTGTTGGATTTTCCCGCAAGCCTTATAAGCTCGTATGCAACGGCGGCTATTACCGGAATCAGAACTATCCTCAACACCACCCTCATTACCCTGCTGGGAGTATCTATCAGCGCAAAAAAGAGAATGGAAACAACCATTACATATAATAAGAAGCTTGTCCCGCAGCGCCTGTGCTCCTTGGAAGCCGCCCTGACATTGTCCACGTTGAGCTCATTCCCGCTCTCAATACAGTTTATGCATTTATGCTCGGCTCCATGATACATGAATACGCGCTTTATATCCTCCATACCGGAAATAGCCTTTACATATATCACAAAGACCGCCAGCCTGATAAGCCCCTCAACGAGCGCGAGCAGATGCGAATTGGTGATCACTTTGCCAAAGAGCAGGGAGGCGTAATATGGCAGTACCATAAAAAGAGCTACAGCCAAAAGTATGGACACTATCATGACCAGTCCCATAACCACGCCATCCCCGGCGCCCTTTTCCTTTTTCCCGTCCTTTTTATTATCAGGCTCCTTCTTTTCCTTCCCGCTGCCCTCCGGCTCCTCGGTATAAAATTCCGCAGAATAGTTTAACGTCTTAAGCCCCAGCACCAGCGAATCCACAAAGCTGAATATCCCCCGCAGGAAGGGTATCTTATATATTCCCTCCACAGGTATTATTCCCTTGTAGACGTCCTGCATTATCTCTATATCCCCGTCACTCTTACGGACGGCAACGGCGTACTTTTCCTTGTTTCTCATCATTACGCCTTCCATGACAGCCTGTCCGCCGATACCGGAATATTTTCTGGCACAAGT
Organism: Lachnospiraceae bacterium; assembly: GCA_017634255.1. The sequence goes on along the minus strand of JAGBNT010000014.1, from coordinate 15,196 downwards.
ATTGTTTTTCATATTTTTCCCTTAAATGTTGATAAGCCCCGCTCACGCGGTAATACATCATGCAATACAAAAGGAGCTGTACATATATATCCCCCAAACCTCCCGTGCATTAAACACACCCGGAATCCCTGTCCGAAGGACATATATGTACAGCTCCCCCTTGATAAAGCTATTTATCGAGCTTATACCTCTTATTGAACTTCTCGATACGTCCGTCAGCACGGGTTGCCTTCTGCTGTCCCGTATAGAACGGATGACATTTTGAACATATCTCGACCTTTACCTCAGGCTTTGTAGAACCGGTGGTAAAGGTATTTCCACAGTTGCATGTTACCTTTGCTTCATAATACTTAGGATGAATATCAGCTTTCATTTTTCCGCCTTTCCATTCGCCGTAGATTACTGACCCGCGGCATCATTAATTTATTTTGCCTGCTTTTCGTGCAGCTTTTGTATTCTATCATAAGCTTTGAGCTAATGCAAGAAAATTGTTGTACTGCCCTGTCCTGAATTTTGCGGCTTAAACCATTCTCTTCTTTACAAACTCTATGAACTCCCTGTTGGTCCTGGTCTTGCTGAAGAGGTCTATCAGATGCTCCACCGCCTCGTCCGGCTTTATCCCGTTTATTGCTTTGTGGATAATGTCCGTAGCCTCCAGCTCCTCCCTTCCAAGGAGAAGATCATCTCTTCTGGTGCCGGATTTCTGTATATCTATAGCCGGGAACACTCTCTTTTCCTGAAGCTTTCTGTTAAGCACCATTTCCATATTGCCCGTTCCCTTAAATTCCTCATAGATGACGTCGTCCATCTTGCTTCCGGTCTCAACCAGGGCTGTAGCGAGTATGGTAAGGGAGCCTCCCTCTCTCATATTCCTAGCCGCACCGAAAAATCTCTTTGGCATATGCAGCGCCGCCGGATCAAGACCTCCCGAAAGCGTCCGTCCCGAAGGAGGAACCGTAAGGTTATATGCCCTCGAAAGCCTTGTAATGGAATCCAAAAGTATCATAACGTCCTCGTGCAGCTCTACAAGGCGCCTCGCCCTCTCTATGACCATCTCGGAGACCCTCTTATGATGCTCGGGAAGCTCGTCGAAGGTGGAATAGATGACCTCCACATTCTTTCCCTCTATGGACTCCTTTATATCCGTAACCTCCTCCGGTCTTTCGTCTATTAACAGGATTATAAGGTGGATATCGGGATTTAGCTTAGTCACGGATTTTGCCACCTGCTTTAAAAGGGTCGTCTTTCCTGCCTTGGGCGGAGATACTATCATTCCTCTCTGTCCCTTTCCTACGGGAGAGATGATATCCATGATACGCATTGCAAGATTTCCGTCCCCGGTCTCCAGCCTTATCCTCTCGTTCGGGAAGATAGGAGTCATATTTTCAAAATTCATCCTGTCTTCTATCTCATTAGGATGGAGTCCGTTGATAGTCTTTACATATAATAAAGCGGAGAATTTTTCATTCTGGGTCTTTATCCTTATATTTCCGACGATTATATCTCCGGTCTTTAAATTAAAGCGCCTTATCTGGCTCGGCGCAACGTAAACATCATTTTCCCCGGGCAGATAGTTTTCGCACCTTATGAAGCCATAGCCGTCAGCCATTACCTCCAATATACCATTGGCGATATTTCCCGAATCGAGGTTGTCCTTATCTGATGCGCTCTGGCTGTCTGCGCTCTTTTTCTCGCCGCTTCCCTTTTCAGGAGCCTTTTCCGGAGCCTTGTCCAGGCTCTTTTCCGGGCTCTTCTCTGCCGCCGGCGAAGCCCCTTCTTTGGTCTTCTCCTGCTCCACAGGGGCGCTCCGTTTAACCTCGGCTGCCTCCTCCTTTTCGCTCTCGGCGCACAAAATGTCCACAAGCTCTGCCTTTTTCATGGTCGAGATGCCCTTTAAACCCCTGGCTTTTGCAAGCTCCCTCAGCTGTAGAAGCGGTAACGTATTTAATTTTTCCCTCATAAATCCTCCATTGATTATCCTGTCTGCTGTTTAAAAAACTGGGATTGTTTATAATTAGATTTTGATTTCCTGACCTTGATTTTGAAATACCAGAATAAAGATATTATACGCCATATATCCGGCTACTTCAAGTATTGCTGTTTATCTCTTTGAAAATTTCTAATATAAAGTCGGTAAAAAGAAGAAAAAGAACCGACAGTATTATCACTACGATAGGAATAATGACCCAGGGTATGAATTTCCCTGCGTTTTTCGAGTATCTCATAAGCTTCAATGCAGCAAAGAAAACGATGAAAGAAATAAATATCAAAATAAAGGCTATTATTTTAGACATACCTCTATAACTCTCCCTCCATCTTCATTCCCGGAAAACCGTTCTGACGCAGTGCCTCGTAGAGCACCACTGCTACCGAATTGCATAAATTCAAAGAACGGCATCCGTCTATCATAGGTATACGTATGCAGCTTTCAGCATTTTCCCTTAAGATATCCTCGGGAATACCTCCTCCCTCTCTGCCGAACATTATAAGATCATCCATCGAAAAGCTCACGTCACAGTAGCACTTATGAGCCTTCGTACTGGCATACCATATCTTTGAGGACGGATGTAGCTCCATAAAGTGCTCATAATCCCTGTACCTTGTAACGTCCAGCCGGTCCCAGTAGTCCATCCCCGCACGTTTTAGGCGCTTATCGCTAAGTATGAAGCCAAGGGGCTCTATCAGATGAAGGCTGGCTCCGGCATCGAGGCAGGTTCTGCCTATATTGCCCGTATTATACGGGATCTCCGGCTCATGGAGAACAATTCCCAGCATATTTTTATTCCTCGCCCTCCCTGTTCCTTAGCCTTTTCATGTGCTCCTTTATCTTCTTCTCATAGCCCATTTCGGATATATCATAGAAATGCATATCCTTGAGCTCATATGGAAGATAGCGCTGTTTGACATAGTGATCGGGATAATCGTGGGCGTACTTATAGCCGATGCCCCGTCCCAGCTTCTCCGCCCCTGAATAATGCGCATCCTGCAGATAGGGAGGGATCGTAAGAGCGGGTGTCTCCTTTACCGCCCTTGTAGCAGCAAAGATAGCCTCCACCGCGGAATTGCTCTTAGGCGCGGTCGCTATATACGCCGCTGCCTGGGACAAAATTATCTGGGCTTCGGGCATTCCCACCCTCTCTACTGCCAGCGATGCAGCCACCGCTACCTGAAGTGCCTGGGGATCAGCGTTTCCCACATCCTCCGAAGCGCATATCATCATGCGCCTTGCTATGAATTTAACATCCTCTCCGTCATAAAGCATCTTTGCCAGATAGAATATGGCTGCGTCAGGGTCTGACCCTCTCATGCTCTTAATAAAGGCTGAAATGGTATCGTAGTGATTGTCTCCGGTCTTATCGTAGCGCACTACCCGATGCTGTATACATTCCCCCGCCACATCGACCGTAATATGTATCCTGCCGTCCTCATCCCTTGGAGTAGTCATTACCGCCAGCTCTATGCCGTTTAACGCACTCCTGGCATCTCCGTCACAGTAGTTTGCCAGAAAATCCAGCGCCTCATCATCCGCATAGGCGTTATATGCTCCGACGCCCTTCTCGCTGTCGCTCAGGGCACGCTTTAGCAGAGTTATTATATTCTCCTTCGAAAGTGATCTGAGCTCGAATACGAGAGAGCGGGAAATAAGAGCGGAGTTTACTTCAAAATAGGGGTTTTCGGTGGTGGCTCCGATGAGGATCACCGTTCCGTTTTCCACAAAGGGCAGGAGGTAATCCTGCTGACCCTTATTAAAGCGGTGTATCTCGTCTATGAAAAGTATAGTCTTTGCCCCATACATCCCCATGGACTCCTCGGCGCGCTTTACCGCCTCCTCCATATCCTTTTTGCCCGCGGCGGTCGCTGAAAGCTCAATAAATTCCGCCATCGTCGTATGGGCTATGACCTGCGCTATCGTCGTCTTTCCCACTCCGGGAGGTCCGTAGAGTATTATGGAGGAGAGCTTATCGGCGGCAATCGCCCTGTAGAGCAGCTTGTCTTTGCCTATGATATGCTCCTGTCCCACAACCTCGTCGAGAGAGGTCGGCCTCATGCGGGAAGCAAGAGGTGATTCCCGTTTTAAATTATTCTTTCTGGCATAATCGAATAAATCCATATTTTATTTGAACTGATTAAGATCCGGATCGTAATGATAGTCTATGGAAGAGAGCTTATTTTTTATTTCGGCGGAAGTTGTTCCTTCCGCCGAAGCAAGCTCTTCAAGATCGGAATAAGTATCCCTGAGCTTTGTATTTATATAACTTAAAAGCAATACTGGTTCTTCCGGCATGGATGCGCCTCACTTAAAAAATAATATTGAAAAGCCCCAGGGAGCCTAAGCCCATTATGAGACCCGCCATGAGCACCCCCGCCATTACCGCTATACAGCTCTTCTTAAAGTCCACATCCAGAAGGCTTGCTGCAAGGGTTCCGGTCCATGCTCTCGTGCCCGGCAGAGGTATTCCCACAAAGAGCATAAGCGCCACGTAAAGCCCGCGCCCCGCCGTAGCCTGAAGCTTTTCTCCGCCCTTATGTCCCTTTTCCAGACAGAAGGTGAAAAATTTCCCTATGACCTTTTTATCCTTACCCCATTCCAGAACCTTTCTGGCAAAAAGGAAGATTATCGGTACAGGCAGCATATTTCCTATCATGCACACGATAAGGGAAGGTATAAAAGGAAGCGCAGGGCCGAAAAGATCCGGCGCCTGCGAAATAGGCATCGCTGCCCTCAGCTCCACAAGTGGAACCATTGATATTACAAAAATTATCAAATACTTTATAACTGCAGAGTTCATAGCTTACTTTTTCTTCTTGGAGTTCTTTGAATTGCTGTTGTCATTTGCCTGCGCCTCTACCGCCGCGGGAGCGCTCTCGGCAGTCTGCTTCTTAGACTTCATTATTCCCCAGAGGATCGAAGCTATGCAAAGTGAGGAGTAAGCTCCGCTGACTACACCAAAGAACATCGGAAGCGAAAATCTGTAGATTGAAGTAATGTTAAAGTAAAGTGATGCCGCAAGGATCACCAGTACACAAAGTCCCGTAGTTATGGAAGTATTTATCGAACGTGTCATAACCTGCGTCAGCGATATATCTATCTGGTCCGTCAGGGTTCTCCTCGGGTTGTTGTTCGTATTTTCCCTTATCCTGTCATATACGACGATCGTATCGTTGATCGAATATCCGATGATCGTAAGGACAACAGCCACAAAGCTGTCTCCAAGCGGGATACCGAAGAGTACAAAGGCAAAGAATACTACCATGACATCGTGCAGCAGGGCAACCAGAGCGGTAAGACCTGCCGAAAGTCCGCTGAGCACTGAGAAACGGATACCGATATATGCCAGGATGCAGCCGAAGGATACGATGATCGCTATTACCGCGTTCCTCATGGCTTTCGCACCTATATAGGGCTCAACCGCATAGGTCTGTGAAGGGGTTATCTCCTCGAGACCGAACTCCCCTGCTATTGCTTCCGAAATGCTCTTCTGCTCCTCGGGGGTTATTCCCGTATTTCCGGCAAGAGTTATAAGTACAGCTGAGGAAGCATCAATGTTGCTCTTTGTGATCTGAACCGTCGCGGGACGCCCGGTAACCTTTTCCACGTCCGCAGATATCTTCTCTGTATTGACATCTCCGGTAACCTCATACTGAAGTACGGTACCTCCGGTAAACTGCGTATCTATGCGTGCGCCTTTCGTGGCAAGTCCTATTATTCCGGCAGCAACTATAATAACAGTGACGATCGCCGCGATCCTCTTGTTCTCGAAAAACTTTATGGTCTTCCTCTCCCTCTTCTCTACAAAGAACTTCTCCTTGTTGAGAGCGGGATATTCAAGCAGGGATCTGATTATGGTTCTGGAAACATTCACTCCTACGAAGCAGTTGACTATAACTCCTATAAGAAGCGTATATCCGAAGGAAAGCATCGTGCCTGAGCCAAAGATCATAAGCACTATCGCAACTATGGCGGTTGTGATATTTCCGTCGAGAACTGAGGTGAAAGCCCTCTTATATCCGCTGGCAACCGCACTCTTTACGGTCTCTCCGTTCCTTATCTCCTCCGAGATACGCTCTGCGATGATGATATTCGCATCTACCGCCATACCCAGGGACAAAATAACACCTGCCATGCCGGGAAGGGTCAGAGTGTACTGCGGAATGGAAATTGCAAGAAGCTGCAGGATCATCTGGAGCAGTAAAGTCATGCATGCGACGATTCCGGGCAGCTTGTAAAAGAACATCATGAATAAACAAACAAGTATGAATGCAGCTAATCCTGCATACATCATAACCTGCAGGGCATTCTGTCCGAGAGAAGGTGAGATCGTCGAGAAGGAGCGGGTCTCAAGCGAGAAGGGAAGCGCACCGGCATTGATCTTATTTGCAAGATCCTCTGCTGCAGCATAGTCCTCCATTCCCGTTATCACAGCCTGTCCTCCGGTAATCTGCGTCTGAACGACGGGATTGGACAAAAGCGTCTCGTCCATATATATGCCTATCTGCTGTCCTACCAGTCTGCCCGTTGCCTCGGCAAACTTGTCGGCTCCCGCACTGTCAAAGGTCAGAGCGACAACATAGCTCGTAGTTCCGTTATCCTCTCTCTGCGCCTCGGGCGACGCACTGGTAACGTCCTTACCCTCTACAACAACATTGCCGCTGGGATCCCTGAACTGCAGCTCAGCCATTTCTCCCAGCTCGGCTATGGCTTCCTCGGGATTGTAATCGGTCTCATCCGACTTCCAGGGGAACCTGACTATGATATAGCCGCCCTCCTTGTCAATGGTAACCTCACGGTCGGTAATATTTTCATTATCCAATCTGGTCTCGATAACGACTCTTGCAGACTCAAGATCGGAAGCTGAAGGAGTCTCCTGCGTTTCAGGTTTGAATACCGCCTCTACTCCTCCTCTGATATCTATACCGTAACGGATCTCACGAACTCCCTTGACCTGGTTGCCCAATCCGAAGATGGCAAGAGCCAAAAGAGCAAGGGTTATCACGATAAAGATAATAACACTGCTTTTAGAACCTTTTTTCATCATTCTCCTCCATAAAAACTCTTTTAATTCTTCCTATTATGAATCAAACACCGTGTATTCTAACAGACTATCACTAAAACTGCAAGATATTTAGCCATTCAGGCGTTTAAACCTCTCCACGGCTCTTTCGGTATTCTCGCGGCTCCCGAACGCCGTCAGGCGAAAATACCCCTCACCGCTGGGTCCGAAGCCGGAACCCGGAGTTCCGACAATATTTATCTTTTCGAGGAGATAGTCAAAAAAGTCCCAGCTGGACATATTATCCGGGGTTTTAAGCCAGATATACGGAGCGTTCACTCCTCCGCTGACTTCAAAGCCCGCGCCCTTAAGCCCCTCGAGGATCATTTTTGCGTTGTCCATGTAGTACGACACCAGACCCTTTATCTCCTTTTGTCCCTCTTCGCTGTAGACTGCCTCCCCTGCCCTCTGGATGATATAGGGGGCTCCGTTGTACTTTGTCCCGTGCCTTCTCGCCCATAAAGAATGCAGGGAAGTTCCCTTCTGATCCTTAAGATCTTTGGGGATGACTGTAAAGCCCAGACGCACTCCTGTGAAGCCTGCGTTCTTTGAAAAGGACCTTATCTCGATAGCGCAATTCCTCGCACCCTCACATTCATAGATGGAATGGGGGACGTCCTCCTCGCTTATATAGGCCTCATATGCCGCGTCAAAGATTATCACCGCCTTTTTATCGAGGCAATAGTTCACCCACTTTTGAAGCTCAGCCTTTTTTAAAGCCGCCCCCGTGGGATTATTCGGGGAGCAGATATATATGATATCCGGTGTCTTCTCCGGCAATTCCGGAACAAAGCCGTTCGAAGCGGTGCAGGGCATGTATACCACATCCTTCCACTGCTCATTTGTCTCGTCGAAGTCTCCGGTCCGCCCCGCCATCACGTTCGTGTCCACATACACCGGATAGACGGGATCGCTCACCGCAATGATATTATCTGTTCCAAAGAGCTCCTGTATGTTGCCCGAATCGCACTTGGCTCCGTCGGAAACGAATATCTCATCGGGAGCTATGCTGCAGCCTTTTGCCTCATAATCATTCCTGGCAATAGCCTCCCTAAGGAAGGCATAGCCCAGATCGGGAGCATAGCCCTTAAAGGTAGTCCTGTCTCCCATCTCGTCCACCGCATCGTGAAGCGCCTTTATGATAGTAGGGGTAAGGGGCTGTGTAACATCGCCTATCCCAAGCCTTATTATATCCGCGTCCGGATTGGCTTTTGAGAAGGCAGCCACCTTGTTGGCTATGCTGGAAAAAAGATAAGAGCCTCTCAGTTTCAAATAATTCTCATTGACCGTAAACATTGTTCTTCCTTTCTGTTACTCTGAACTGCGGTTACATCCGTGCGCAATAATATCATGGTCTATTTAGTGTTTCAAGCGAAATTTGGCGGCGGTCAGCGCTTGACAACGCACTCCGCGATTGATATATTCATTGCAATCGGACAAAGGCGTTCGGGCAGGAAATGATTCTGTCCGGGCGTTTTTTATACGAAAGGAGATCATCATGGCTTATACAAAGGATGACATTATAAGGCTTGTTCGGGATGAGGATGTTGAATTTATCCGTCTTCAGTTCCCTGACATTTTCGGAACAATGAAAAATCTGGCTATAACCTCTTCACAGCTTGAAAAGGCTCTTAAAAACAAATGCATGTTTGACGGCTCGCTTATAGACGGCTTCGCCAGGGTTGAGGAGTCCGACATGATCCTCTATCCCGATATCGATACGTTCGTGACTTTTCCCTGGAGACCCCAGCAGGGAAAGGTCGCCAGGTTCATCTGCGATATCCACCGTCCCGACGGAAGCCGCTTCTCCGGCGATACCCGGCTTATATTGCAAAATTCGGTAAAACACGCGCGGGAGATGGGCTATACCTTTAATGTGGGCACCTCTAACGAATTTTTCCTTTTCAACACGGACGAAAACGGAAATCCCACCACACAGACATTTGAAAAAGCCGGCTACTTTGACGTAGCGCCCATAGATATGGGCGAAAACGCAAGACGCGACATTGTCCTGGGGCTTGAACAGATGGGCTATGAGGTTGAAAGCTCCAATCATGAGCAGGCGCCTGCGCAGCATGAGATCAATTTCCATTACACAGAAGGACTCACTGCAGCGGATAATATCATGACCTTCAAGTTTGCCGTCAAGACAATAGCAAAGCGCCACGGTCTTCATGCAACCTTTATGCCCAAGCCCCTTTGCAAGGCTCCGGGCTCAGGCATGCATATAAATATATCCCTGCACTCAGAGGGCAGGAATATCTTCTATTCCGAATCCAGCCCCGACGGGCTCTCGGATGAGGCGAAATACTTCATTGGCGGGCTCATGAAGCATATTTACGGGATGACAGCCATCCTAAATCCGATAGTAAATTCCTACAAGCGTTTATCCCCGGGCAACGATGCCGCGCCTGCATATGTGGCATGGAGCTTTTCGAACAGAACCTCCCTTATCAGGATCCCCTCCTCTGCCGGGGAAAACACCCGCATCGAGCTGAGAAGCCCGGACAGCGCTTCAAACCCCTATCTCGCTCTTGCGCTATGCCTTGAGGCAGGTCTCGACGGGATAAAAAATAAAATAGAGCCCCCCGCCGACATCGAGGGAAACATCTATAACATGACCAGCTCTGAACGGGAAAGAGCCGGTATAAACACACTGCCGGAAAATCTGGGAGCCGCCCTGGAGGAGCTGAAAAAGGACGAGTTCGTATGCAGTATTCTGGGCGAGAATATAACCAGAAAATTTATCGATGCCAAGCTGAACGAATTTGCTGACTACAGGGCTCATGTAAGCCAGTGGGAAGTGGAGCACTATCTGGACAGAGTGTAATGCCAAGTGACAAATATCATTGTAGGGTTTTCCCGGAGCGCTGAGGCAAAGGGCATAAAGGACATACTTGTCCGCTCCGGCTTTAATTGCATAGGAACAGCCGCAACAGGTGCCGAGGTTCTTTCCATCGCCGACGACATTATCGACGGCATAGTGGTCTGCGGCTACAAGTTCCCCGACATGCTCTACGATGAGCTTGGGGACTATCTCGGAGAAAACTTCGACATGCTCCTTGTCACCAGAAGGGCAAGTCTCGTGGAGAGGACGGATTCCGGTATTCTGTGCCTGGAGATGCCTCTTAAGGTAAATGACCTTGTCGATACGCTCGAGATGATGGTAGAAAACTGCGAGCGCAGGCGCAGGAAGAGACGTGAGCGCCCCCGCGCGAGAAGCAGTGAGGAGCAGGAGATCATAAACGGCGCCAAGCTCCTGCTAATGCAAAGAAACGATATGTCAGAGGAGGAAGCCCACCGGTACCTCCAAAAAATATCTATGGATTCAGGCACAAATATGGTAGAATCCGCACAGATGGTGCTGCGCATCATGTAAAAAAATTAGAGGCGATGAAAGGACTATTTCCGATGAAGTTTACGAAAATGCACGGAACAGGAAATGATTACATATATGTGAACGGCTTTGAGGAAGCGGTCGAAAACAAGCCGGAGCTCGCCATCCGCTTAAGCGACAGGCACTTCGGCATCGGTTCTGACGGGATGATCTTCATAAATCCCTCCGACAAAGCCGATTTCGAAATGGAGATGTATAATGCCGACGGCTCCAGGGGGAAGATGTGCGGCAACGGCATACGCTGTGTGGGAAAATACGTCTACGATAACTCTCTTACGGACAAGACAGATATAACTGTGGAAACCCTGGCAGGTATAAAAACGCTGAAGCTCCATGTAAAGGACGGAAAGGTGGATACGGTAAGAGTAAACATGGGAGCTCCCGAATTTGAGCCCTCCCGCATCCCCGTTGCTCTCCCCGGAGAGAGGATAGTATCTGAGAGCGTAACCATTGATGAAGAGGAATACCTCATAACCTGTGTTTCCATGGGAAATCCCCATGCCGTAATCTTCGTTTCGGATACCGACAGCCTTGAGCTCGAAAAGCTCGGACCGCTGTTTGAGAATAACAGCATTTTCCCCGACAGGGTAAATACTGAATTTGTGGAGGTCATCGACCGGACTCATCTTAAAATGAGGGTCTGGGAGCGCGGTTCAGGAGAGACCTTTGCCTGCGGCACCGGTGCCTGCGCCGTTCTGGCAGCGGCAGTCCTAAATGAAAAAAGTGAAAACACCTCCACGCTCATACTGCGCGGAGGTGAATTAAACATAGAATGGTCTCGTGAAAGCGGGGATATCTTTATGACCGGTCCCGCCGAGACCGTATTTACGGGTGAAGTTTCAGTTTAAGTCTTTTTAAACCTCTGTCTTCTCCCATACTATGCCCTTTGAGCGGGTGGCTTCCCTGGTCTCTTCCATGGGCTGGGGTTTGCCGAAATAGTAGCCCTGGCATTTCTCGCAGCCTATGGATTTAAGGAACTCATAGTGCTCCTTTGTCTCCACTCCCTCCTGGAGTGCGAGCTTTCCCAGCTTGTTCGTCACCGAAACTATCTGTTCCAAAAGCTTACCCATGTTTTTATTGCGGTCAAAGGTCCGCAAAAACTCCATGTCGAGCTTCAATACATCGAATACATATTCAACCAGAGTGTTCAATGAAGAGTACCCGCTGCCGAAATCGTCTATCCATATCTGATGTCCGGAGTCGTTGAGTCTCTTTATCTCCTTCTTCATCCCCTCCGAATCGTCATTTAAGGCGCTCTCCGTTATCTCTATGTCCAGCATATTCTTTGGCACATCGTACTCATCACGGTAGTCGTCGATAACGCGCCCTATATCGCAGAGGTCGAAATCCAGTCTCGAGAGGTTTATCGAAACAGGTACTAGAGGCTCCCCCGCGTTTTTAAGCTTTTTATAGTCCTCGCAGACCTTTTTTATTATGAAGCAGTCCAGCTTGTGTATGAGGTGGGACTGCTCAAGGGTCTCTATGAAATCGGCAGGGGAGAGCATCCCCACATCCGGGTCCTTCCAGCGCGCCAGAGCCTCATAGCCGCAAAGCTCTCCTGTCTTTACCCTGATAACGGGCTGATAGAAAATCTTTATATATTCATTTTCCACCGCCTCGTCTATATGGTGGACGATGTATTGCCGCCTCTTAAGCCGCTCCGTCAGCTCATCATTGTAAATACAGTAATTTATATCGTATCTCTGCTTGGAATCGTTGCACGCCAGTCTCGCGTGGTCACAGGCTATACCCACATCGCAGTTGTCCTTCTTCATATAATATATGCCTGCTTTTATCGTAACCTTGGTTCCCTCCACCATGCCGGATACGTCCTTTTGTATATCCACTATTTTCTCCAGCACGCTTTCGTCGTGGGTATAGACCACAAAATGGTCGTCAGAGAACCTGGCTATTATATGCTCTCCAAAGCTCTGCCAGAGCTTTCTTGCCACGTTGTACAAAAGCTCGTCCCCCTTCTGGAAGCCAAAGCGCTCGTTAAATAGTTTAAAGTCGGATATATCCATATAGACAATAGTGTTTTGAAGCTGCCCTGTACCTTCCTTTCCGAGCTCCTCCTGCACACATTCATAAAAACGGGGCATATTAAAGAGCCCGGTAAGTATATCCATTTCGGAATTAAATGAAAGGATCTGCGCCTCGGCAAAGCTGTTTTTATTCCGGTTATAATATTCATCCTTATCCACATCCACGATATAGACGTAAAAATAGCTTTTTCCGTTCTCTCCGTGCAAAAGATGTCCGAAATCCTCTATATATCTTATCTCTCCCGTCTTTGCCTGAATACGGTAGCGCACATAGTCATGGCGCTTCTCCCCGAACATGGTCTGCTTCTGGATATCCCCCTCCACCTTCTCAAGGTCCTCCGGGTATACCATCCCTAAGAAGCTGTTATTAGTGTATTCCCTAAATTCCTCCATGGAGGAGCAGCCAAAAAGCTTTATGACGTTTTCGTCCGCGTAATACAGCTCCTCATTTCCTGATGCATTGTAAATAAAGAACCCTCCGGGAAGTCCCTTCGGTATCATTTTTTCATCCGGTCTCATCTCCCTTTCAACATTATTATCCGGCATAGCTTACTCTTCCTTTCAATACTGCATATCCTTCTGACCATCTGTCCTGCAGCAAACGACCAAACGCTTTTCGTTGTGTCATTTACTATAAATCATTCAAATTTTATCACCTTACCACCCGCTGTGCGTGACTTCTCCAAGGCTGCGCTCGCCTTTGCCGCCAGGTCGTGCAGCAATATCCCCTGGGAGGGACAAAGGCAGTATCCTATGGCAAACTCATATTCATAAGCCTCACCCTCATACTCCACGATACGCTTGGCAGACGCTATCTTTTTAATGATATCCTCCACCCCAAAGCCGCTTCTTTCCTTAAGAAAAACTATGAACTGCGCTCCGCTGTTGCGTCCCAGAACCGAATCTATACCAATACACCTTTCGATAAGCTTTGCGGCAGATTTAAGTATCAGATCTCCCATATGGTGACCGTACTTTTCATTGATCCGGCGTATATCCGTGATCTCTATCATCACTATCGCCGCCCTGTCCTCCGGGTTAAGCCTTAAACACTCACGAATATTGGCATCCGCCGCATTTCTGTTGTAAACCTCCGTAAGCGGATCATATTCAGCCCTGGTCTCCAGAGAATTGAGAATATCACTTTTTATCTTAATTCCTTCGCTCCCCATGTTACTTGCATCTCCCCCTTAAATATCCTGACCACTTCTGTTTCCGTATATATCCTTATCAGTAACGTTCCCGTTATCCACTTTCTCGGGCTCCACGGTTTCAAAAACTCCCTCTGTGGACATCCTCGGCTGCTGATTAACTGTATCTGCATTTGCCGGATTGGCAATGCCGTATCTTATAGCAAGGTATAGCTCCGCATCAGTTGAATGAACATAGGGATTTACCCACAATACCCCGAGGAGTCCGAAGGTGAAAAGATTAAGAAAACGCCATAAGATAAAGGAAAGATCCAGTACAAATGCCCTCCATTTATTTCCGTTCATAAGCTGTCTCGAAAGCAGTATGGCATCATTGGGCTTCATTTCAGGATCATCCGCCATAATATAGGGCACAAGCCTGTAGGAATAGGATTTTATGAGCCCCGGTATTACAAACAGCAAGCCCCACAGCAGGAGAAAAACCTCCTTCAAAAGCATCGTTTTTACAATCTTCCAATAACGCCTGCTGTCAAATGAAAAGCCCAGGCTTCCGAGTGAGGCAGGTTCGTTATGATTGTCCAAATAGAATCTCAGACCCCCTACCTCCAGGGGATGCAGCAAAAAGATACGCAGTGCCAGACCTATCAGCACTCCTATAAAGATCAGAACCGTTATCACTGTAATAACACCCAGGAGCATCCTTCTGTCTACTCCCGAAAGACCGAAGCTTTCCATGGCGGCATCCAGAATATTATGGCTTCTGAAAGAATGTCCGGCATTTTTGATATCGTTTATCGAGGTCCTAAAACTGGTCCTGTAGTTTACAAAGACCCCTCCTCCCATACATAGGGTGAGTACTAATGAAGCCAGAACCGATTTCCAGTAATTTCTTTTAATAAATTCTTTAGCATGAGTCTTAAGCAGGCTCCTTGTCCACATGATAATATCTCCTCTTTAAATGTATTCAGGGCGGCATATCCGCCGCCCTGTATTATACCACATCTATACGTTTTTTTCATTCAACCGACGCCTTAAGAGCACCGTCCTCGGCGTCTATGACTATTACTGAGCCCTCATGCACATCTCCCGAAAGTATCAGCCTTGCTGAAAGGGTCTCCACATTCTTTTGCATGTATCGCTTCAAAGGTCTGGCGCCGAAAGTGGGGTCATAGGAATTATCCGCTACAGCCCTCTTGGCCTCGTCAGTAAGCCTTATTGAAAGCTCCTTGTCTGCAAGCCTCCTGTTGGTATCCTCTACCAAAAGTTCTATGATACTGTCGATATTGTCCCGGTTCAAGGGGCTGAACATTATCGTTTCATCCAGTCTGTTTAAAAACTCCGGTCTGAAGTGTTCTTTAAGCTCCTCATTGACCTTGCTTTGCGTAACAAGCGTTATGTTTCCATCCGCGTCTATTCCGTCCAGAAGATACTGGGAGCCTATATTAGAGGTCATTATGAGTATCGTATTCTTAAAGTCCACGGTATGCCCCTGGGAGTCCGTTATACGCCCGTCGTCCAATACCTGCAGCAGCACGTTGAAGACATCGGGAT
>JAGBNT010000013.1 GCA_017634255.1 Lachnospiraceae bacterium | reverse complement strand
GTGCCTGAACCTGAGCCGGTTATAATGCCTGAAATGCCAGTGATACCGGAGCCTATAATGGAGGCGGCACCAGCAGCGGAGGCGATACCGATACCGACACCCGAACCGGTAATAATACCTGAGATGGCGGCAATGCCCGAGGCGGCAGCAGAGCCCGTAATGCCTGAAATGGCAGCGATGCCTGAAGCGGAAGCGGAGCCTGCAATGCCCGTAATGCCGGAGGCAATGCCTGAACCCGAGCCGGTTATAATGCCTGAAATGCCTGTGATGCCTGAGCCTGCGGCACCTGCGATGCCTGAACCCGCAATGGAGGCAGCAGCGGCAGCAGAAGCGATACCGATACCGACACCTGAACCGGTCATAATACCTGAGATGGCAGCAATGCCCGAGGCGGCAGCAGAGCCCGTAATGCCTGAACCCGAGCCGGTTATAATACCTGAAATGCCTGTGATACCTGAGCCTGCGATGCCTGAGCCCGCGATGGAGGCGGCACCGGCAGCGGAAGCAATACCGGCACCTGAGCCGGTTATAGTGCCTGAAATGCCAGTGATACCTGAGCCTGCGGCACCTGTGATGCCTGAGCCCGCGATGGAGGCGGCACCGGCAGCGGAAGCGATACCGGCACCTGAGCCGGCAGCAATGCCTGAAATGCCGGCAAAACCTGTCATTCCGACTATGCCGGAAGCGGCAGTACAGGAAACAGTACCGGTTACAGCGACACCTGATATAAATGTAAGTACAGCAGCACAAGATATAGCAAATGTGGAGGGGACAATGAGTGAAGAAATGGAAATGCCGGTGATGGAGGAAGATACGTTCAGCTTTGACGAGGCACCGACCGACGAAACAGGAATGATATGTGAGGGAATGACCATCAACGGAGATGTTGAGGCTACGGGATCTTTGGATATTATCGGAACGGTAAACGGAAATATCAAGATTAGAGGCAAGCTCAACGTTTCGGGTTCCATAAGCGGAACGTCCAGAGCTTCAGAGATCTTTGCAGATTCGGCAAAGATCACAGGAGATGTGATAAGCACCGGACCTGTAAAGGTTGGACAGGAGACGGTTATCATAGGAAATATCAATGCGACGAGCGCTGTTATCGCGGGAGCTGTCAAGGGTGATATAGACGTGCAGGGACCTGTTATACTGGATTCATCCGCTATTGTTATGGGAGATATCAAGTCCAAGGCAGTTCAGATCAATAACGGAGCTGTTATCGAGGGTCACTGCTCACAGTGCTATGCCGATGTCAGCCCCACATCATTTTTCTCGAATTTTAAGGGTAAGGAATGATGAGGGTCCTGCTAAAGCTTTCAGGAGAAGCTCTTGCCGGAGATAAGAAAACGGGCTTTGATGAAGAAACCGTTCTAAAGGTTGCCCGTCAGGTAAAGACCATTGTTGACGGCGGCACAGAGGTGGGAATAGTCATTGGCGGAGGCAATTTCTGGAGGGGGCGTTCCTCTGAGAATATGGACAGAACCAAGGCCGATCAGATCGGTATGCTGGCTACGGTCATGAACTGTATCTATGTCTCCGAGATGCTGCGCCACGTGGGTCTTATGACAAACATACTCACGCCCTTTGAATGTGGAACCTTTACCAAGCTGTTTTCAAAGGACAGGGCTAATAAGTATTTTGCTCACGGTCATGTCGTATTCTTTGCGGGAGGCACAGGTCATCCGTATTTTTCCACAGATACGGGAGTGGTCTTAAGGGCGATAGAGGTAGAGGCAGACGAGATACTGCTTGCCAAGGCTATTGACGGAGTATATGATTCAGACCCGGCTAAAAATCCGGGGGCAAAGAGATATGACAGCATCTCACTTAAGGATGTTATCGACCAGAAGCTGCTGGTAGTGGATCTTACAGCCTCCATACTTGCTTTGGAAAATAAAATGCCTATGAAGGTATTCGCTTTACAGGAAGAGGATTCTATAATCAAGGCGGTCAGAGGTGATTTTAACGGTACGACTGTAACTGCATAATATGATCAGGGGGTACTGATAACATGGATGAGAGAATTAACAAGTACGAAGACAAGATGAAGAAGACCATTGACAACATGAAAAGCGAGTTTGCGGCAATAAGGGCAGGAAGAGCCAATCCGCATATCCTCGATAAAGTCAAGGTGGATTATTATGGAAGTCCGACACCGGTTTCACAGGTCGGGAATATTGCAGTTCCCGAGGCAAGGGTCATTACGATCACGCCCTGGGAAAAGAATATGCTAAAAGAGATAGAAAAGGCCATCCAGGTTGCCAATATAGGTATCAATCCGAATAACGACGGTTCTGCTATAAGGCTTGTATTTCCCGAGCTTACTGAGGAGAGACGTAAGGATCTGGCTAAAGAGGTCAAAAAGAAGGCCGAGGACAGCAAGGTGGCAATAAGAAATATCCGCCGCGACGGAGATAAGGAGTTTAAAAAGCTCGATAAATCCGAGATCAGCGAGGACCTTATCGCCAACATGCAGGAGGATCTGCAGAAGGTGGCGGACAAATACATCAAGGTCATCGACGACGCTGCGGCTGAGAAGGAAAAGGAAATAATGACGGTATGAATATACCTGAACATGTCGCTATAATTTTAGACGGAAACGGAAGATGGGCCAAGTCCAAGGGAATGCCCAGAAATTACGGACATACGGCAGGTGCGAAAAATGTGGAAACCATTTGTCGCGCCTGCCATGATATTGGAATAAAATATCTGACGGTATATGCCTTTTCCACTGAGAACTGGTCCAGACCCAAGGATGAGGTATCCGCGCTCATGCTCCTGCTGCGCAATTATTTAAAGAACTGCCGCAAGACGGCTTCCAAGAATAATATGAGGGTGCGGGTCATCGGGGACAGAAGCGGGCTCGATCCCGACATTGTCGAAACGATAGCCGACCTGGAGGAGTATACAAAGGGCTTTGACGGTCTTAACTTTACCATTGCTTTAAATTACGGCAGCCGGGATGAGATAATAAGGGCGGTCAACCGTATAATAGAGGAAAAGCAAAAGGGCACGCTCAAGATGGATGAGGAAGTGAATAGCGAGCTTATAGCCTCTTTCCTCGACACCAGCGACTTACCTGATCCGGATCTGCTCATAAGGACGAGCGGAGAGCAGAGGCTCTCTAATTTCCTGCTGTGGCAGTGTGCCTATACGGAGTTCTACTTTGCGGATGTGCATTGGCCCGATTTTAATGAAAACGAGTTGAAAAAAGCCGTAGAGGCTTATTCAATGAGAGACAGAAGGTACGGAAATGTTAACCAGGATAATTAGCGGAGCGGCTTTGGTTGTAATATTGGGCAGTGCTCTGTTTTTCGGGGGCTACTATCTTTGGGCATTGTGCATCTTCATTTCCATAATCGGAATGAGGGAGCTTCTAAAGGTATTCAGGGCTCCTGAGGAGAGGGAGAACTTCAAGCCGGACAGGCTAGATATCGTCGGCTTTGTCTGTGCAGCCGCCTATTATGCCCTTATCTATGACTTTAAGGAGGAAAAGACCTTCTTTTATTTCATTATAGCCGCACTGATAGCCGGAATGTGTGTGTTTGTGGTAAGCTTCCCCAAGTTTACGGCACTTCGCTTTATTACCACCTATTTCGCCTTTATTTATGTGGCTGTCATGATCAGTTTTATCTACCTGACCAGAAGCTCCGAGAAGGGTATATATACGGTATGGCTTATCTTTATTACGTCCTGGGTCTGCGATACCTGCGCTTATTTTTCAGGCGTTGCGCTGGGAAAGCATAAGCTGGCGCCCGTATTGAGCCCAAAGAAGTCCGTCGAGGGAGCCGTGGGCGGAGTTATCGGCAGCGCGCTGGTAGGCTATATCTACGGTTATATCATAGGGGGATATGGTATTTCTTATTGTATGATCTGTGCCATAGGCGCGGTTTTGTCGCAGTTCGGAGATCTATTTGCTTCGGCGATCAAGAGAAATTACGATATAAAGGACTACGGCAGGCTCATTCCCGGGCATGGCGGGGTTCTCGACCGTTTCGATTCGGTAATTGTCACCGCTCCGGTCATCTATATTTTATCCAGATTCTTTCAGGGATAGGGCGAATTAGTTCATTATAAGCTCCCGCCGGGAGACCCAATAATTCACAGGAAAAACACATATGAAGAATATAGTTATCTTAGGTTCAACCGGTTCCATAGGAACTCAGACGCTGGACATAGTAAGAGAAAACAGGGATAAATTCAAGGTTTTGGCATTGGCTGCCGGAAAGAACGCGGCTCTGATGGAGGAGCAGGTAAGGGAGTTTTCCCCCGGGCTGGCAGTCCTCTATGATAAGGAGGCGGCAAAGAGCCTTGAGACTGCCATAGCAGATACTTCTACGAGGGTACTGTCAGGCATGGAGGGGATAATCGAAGCTGCCAGGCTTGCCGAAGCAGATACCGTTGTCGGCGCAATGGTCGGAATGATAGGTATAGAGCCGGTCATGGAGGCAATAAGGGCGGGTAAGGACATAGCCCTTGCCAACAAAGAGACCCTCGTTTGCGCCGGGCACCTTATAATGCCGCTCGCAAAGGAGAAGGGGGTAAAAATCCTCCCGGTGGACTCTGAACATTCCGCCATATTCCAGTCTCTCAGGGGCGGAGAAGCGGGAGAGGTAGAAAAGATTCTCCTTACGGCTTCCGGAGGACCCTTCAGGGGCAGGAAAAGAGAGGAATTAGCCGCTATGACGGCAGCGCAGGCTTTAAAGCACCCCAACTGGGATATGGGGGCAAAGGTCACGATCGATTCCTCTACACTTGCAAATAAGGGTCTTGAGGTTATGGAGGCACACTGGCTGTTCGACACTGATTATGACAATATAGAGGTTGTCGTCCATCCCCAGAGCATAGTCCACTCAGCCGTCATGTTCAGGGACGGAGCGGTCATCGCCCAGCTTGGAATACCGGATATGCACCTGCCGATACAGTATGCCCTTACCTGGCCCGAGAGGATATACCTTAAGGAAAAGAGGCTCGATCTGTTTGAGCTTAAGGAGCTTACCTTCGAACGACCTGATACAAAGACCTTCAGGGCACTGGAGCTGGCATTAAGGGCAGCAAGAGCGGAGGGTGGCATGCCGACAGTGTTTAATGCCGCCAACGAAGAGGCTGTAGCCGCTTTTCTAAAGGGCAGGACGGGGTATCTGGATATAGTCGCTCTTATAGAGGATGCCATGGACAGCGTACAGCTTAACGGGGCTAAAAGCCTTGAAGACATTCTGGAAACCGAGCGCCTTACCAGGGAGTACGTTAGAGCAAAGATCAATTCATGAGTATAATCTTTTTTATAATAATCATATCCGTAATAGTCATATTGCACGAGGGCGGGCATTGTATTATCGCCAAGAAGAGCGGTATCGGGGTCAAGGAGTTTTACGTCGGTCTAGGACCTACGCTGTTTTCATTTAAAAGCGGGGAGACCACCTACTCCTGGAAGCTCCTTCCAATAGGAGGTCTGTGCCTTTTTTACGGAATGGGAGAAGGGGATGAGGGGATAGACTACGGCGAACGCTCCTACTTTAAAGCAAACGTGTGGGCGAGAATGGCAACTGTGGTCGCAGGTCCCTTTATGAATTTTGTACTCGCTTTCTTTTTATCCCTCTTTATAATCGGCAGCATGGGCTACGACCCGCCTACGATAGCTGATGTGATGGAGGGATATCCTGCCGAGGAGGCGGGACTGCGCTCAGGCGACGAGATAGTCCGCATCAATGACAAAAATATCGATATATACAGGGATATAAGCCTGTACAACATGTTTAATGACGGCAGGAAGGTCAATGTTGTATACAGGAGGGACGGACAGCTAAGACAGACTGACATTACTCCAATATATTCTGAGGAGGATGGGCGGTATCTTTTGGGCTTCAGGGGACCTGCTGAGTATGTTAAGGGCAATGCCTTTGAGGTTATCAGGTATTCCTTTACCGAGGTGCGCTATTGGATAGAAGCCACCTGGAAGAGTCTCGGGCTCATCTTCAAGGGAAAATTTTCCAAGGACGATTTAAGCGGTCCTGTGGGCATAGCGAAGGCAGTGGATGATGTTTACGATGCTTCCAAGCCCTCGGGTGCCTTCTATGTCTGGATAAATATGCTAAATATTACGGTTCTCCTCTCGGCAAACCTCGGGGTTATGAATCTGCTTCCGTTTCCTGCCCTTGACGGCGGAAGGCTCATATTTTGCATTATAGAAGCTGTGACAGGTAAGAGGGTCAGCACCAGGGTAGAGGGGATATTCCACTTTGCGGGTATGTGCGTGCTCCTCATACTTGCTGTATTCGTTATGTTCAACGATATAGGGAAATTTATGATGTAAAATTTGACGTTGACAAATTGTTATCGCAGATATAAGATTCAATTTAATTCATAGTAAGTAAGCGCGTTCATTTGTTTCGCTTACATTGAGATTTTATTTTAAAATTTCAGGTTTTTTAGTCAGAATTTCGGAGCTCTCCGAAGTTATTCCTTAATTTAAGTAAATGAAAATAACCGTGGATTGATACGGGTGATTAGTCCGGAGGTGTTTGCCATAATTACGGGCGGAAGATACAGGATCGTCTCAAGTCTGGGAAGCGGGGGCATGTCAGAGGTGCTTCTGGCGGAAGATATCCGGCTGCATGTGAGGCGGGCGATAAAAAAAATAAAGACCGGAGACGGCTCGAAAAGCTATATTGCAGGAAGCGTGATATCCGAGGCAAATGTTTTAAGGAAGGTGGTGCATCCGGCGCTGCCAAGGATAGTAGACATCTTTAGGGAGGACGGCTGTGTAAACCTCGTCATGGAATATATCGAGGGCAGAACCTTGGAGCAGGTGCTCTCAGAGCGCACTCTAAGCGAGAAGCAGATCATTCTTACAGGACTCGAAATATGTTCGGCGCTTAGCTGCCTTCATTCTATGAAGCCGCCGGTTATCTACAGGGATATGAAGCCCTCCAATATCATGGTGAGACCGGACGGACATATATGCCTTATAGATTTTGGTACAGCCAAGCGGGTCTATACCGGCAAAAAGGATACAACTCTTCTGGGAACATATGGATATGCGGCACCTGAACAGTTCAGGGGCAGGACGGATGAGCGTTCGGATATTTATTCTCTGGGCATGACCTTAAAGGCATGTGTCAATGGCGCTGATAATAAAGCGCATCGAAATAGGATCTCCAAAGACTTAAAAAAGATAATAGAAAAATGCACGCAGGAAAAGTCCGCCAACAGATACCGGAATACAGCGGAATTAAGGAGCGACCTTTTAAGATTAAGACACAGGGGCATACGCCTTTTGCTGCTGTCCTGCGCGGCTATTATGGTACTCCTGACGGTGGGAGGGATAGCGTACGGTATCAACACCGGGCATACGATGGCGCAGTCTCTAAACAAAAGCGTCAGCGGGGCGGATGCGTATATGCGCTGTGTCCAGTCGGGAAACGAGGCTTATTTTATCGGGGACTATGCCCGTGCGGAACAGGAATATACCAGGGCGATAGTAGATACCGATCCCTCGAGGGATACGGCATACTTGCAGCTTTTAAAGCTCTATAGAAAGCTGAATTTAAGCCGGGAGGGGCTGGACCGCATAGATACGCTGCTTAAAGACAATGAGTTTTTGATTGAGACCCATGAGATCAACTATGAGTGCGCCCTTACCGCCTTTTATGACCTCGGGGACTATGCAAGAGCCGGAGAGTATTTAAGCCGTATCGATTTTGATGTGATAAATGAAGCGCAGTATCTATATGAGCTGTCGGGCATCATGAACTCGTTTAACATCGACATAGCGGGTATATATGGCTGTCTGGAGCGCTTCAGGACCTTTAACGCCTCGCTTCCGGCGGGAGAAAAAAGGCTTAAGAACGACATTAATATAGCGACCCTGCTCCTGACCTATTCAGATGAGCTCGACAGCTATACCCGCACAGAGGATTCGCTTTTTGCGGCGGAAGAACTGATGAAGGAGGCATTAAACCTATCCATGACCGGAACATTTAATGAAGACGAGGAATATCTTTTAAAGGAGCTTGGCATGCTCTCTACAATATACAGGATGCTCGGCAGCAGGTATGGAAATAAAAAAGAGGAGTATTATTCCCATGCCATCGATTATACGAGGCAGTTTTTAAGGGAGGAATCCGCCTACGAAAACGAGGGCGAGGTAAGGCTCAAGCTCTTTTATATGGCAAAGATGTATGAGGAGCTTAATGACTACGACAATGCCCTTAAGTGCTACGAAAACAGCGAAGAGCTCTACCCTTTCGAGGGAAGCGATATATACACCGGACATTTGCGCTGCCTTATAAAAAGCAGGGCGGGAAGAGAGGAGGTGATAAGCTTATACAGGGAGGCGTTAAAGGTAGAGGGCATCAGCAAGAGTCCGGAATTTTTAAGGCTAGAAAAAGTGATTAAGGAGGATAAATTATGAAGAGCCTTGGAAAGGTAATTAAGCTCAAGTTTTTTATGTTTGTATTCACGATTTGTTTAATTCTAAGCAGCAGGGTCATACGTGCGTCGGATTTTATCAGCGCTTATGATATGCTTGGAAACAGCTTAAGGATTACAGATGGAAATATCTGTGCCTCTTCGGATGTGCTGTTTAAACTGCCGGAGAGCATTTTAAAGGAGAACGAGATATTTGTCTGCAGGCTGTCGGGAGCCTCCGGGGAGGCGGGAGTATTAAATCCCGTTTATGGAGGAGAATTTATCTTAAGTGAGGGCGAGGCAGGGTCTGTTGAATTTCTTGTTTTGGATGAGGTTTACGCAAACCTGAGCGAGATAGAGGGCGGTCAGTTTTCCGTAAGCTTCATAGATGCAGGGAAAATGCAGGCGATGGCGGAGCTGGGATATGAAAAAAAATATGAAGCGGAAGGACTTGTCTATCTTACGGGAAGCAGGCCTTATATAAAGGTTTCTCCGCAGCAGGGTATAAACACCTTTATCTCGGTCACGGACACGACCGGAAACAAGCGCTATGCCGTTACTGAGGAGGATACTTATTTAAGCTTTCAGGAGGGCAGCTACGGGATATCCGTTTTTACCCAGGACGGCTGGGGGAGGATTAGCTATGCGGCTTTGCCCTTTAAGCAGTTTATATATGACAATTCCGCTCCCGCAGCTCCCTCTGTCAGGATATCTTCCGAGAAGGGAGGAGCGGCTGCCGGGAGCAGGACAATATTTTTTCAGGGAAATATAGAACTTAAGAGCGAGGCTGTGGATAACGTATCGGGAATAGAAAAATATATTTACCGGTTTTCCGACGGAAGTGCCCTGGAGGGCAATTCGCTTATACTCGAGCCGCCCTTTGAAGATACAGTAGAGGTCTTTGCCGTGGACAGGGCGGGAAATCTTTCAGAGGGAACTCTTATAGATAAGAATATAGTTTTGGATGCGGCAGCGCCGGTTTTAAGCAAATATTCCCTGGATGCAGATCCTGAAAAATGCATTATCAAGCTCGAATATACCGACGAGCTTTCGGGAATGAAAAGTATAAGGGTTAAAGAAACGGAGGAGGAGGTCTATTCCCGGGATTTCGATGGGAGGAATCTGAATACGCTTATTTCCGAGTTCACGCTGGAGTTGTCAGAGCTAAAAAGGGGGAATAATTCCTTTAAAGCGGTCTTGACCGACAATGCAGGGAATGAGTCTGAGTATACCTTTGCCGTGGAAAAGGAAGCCTCGGAGGCACCGGTAATAAATTTAAGCGGGACCAAAGAGGGAGAGGTGCATACAGGAACACCCGTAAGTATCGGTATAAGCATCTCTCACGATGAAGATACGAGAGCCGATTACAGGATAATCGCGGTAAGAAAGAATGAGAGCGGGGAGGCGGTCTGGCAGAGGGAGCTTAGGACCGGAACGACGGAATTTACAGAGGAGGGTTATTATACAATAGAGATAGCAGCCGGCGACAGCGACGGAAATACGGCGCGGCTCATAAGACATTTTACGATAGATACCAATGCTCCCGTTATAGCGACGCTTGAGGAGTTCAATAAAAAGATACTCTCATCCTTCGGATTTAACGGAGATCCGGGATCTGTGATCAGCGATTATTCCCATGTGGACTATGATGTGCTTTTAAACGGACAGGAATACGACGGCAGCAGCATCGAGGAGCCGGGTAAATATGTGCTTAAGCTCGTGGCGACAGACGAGCTTGGAAGAACCAGCAGTGAAAAGTGCGAATTTATTATAAGCTCGAACAGCGTTAAGGTTGAAGCGGACGGAGAACAAAATCTGATCTCGGAAAATATGCTTAAGGTAATGAGGACGGCTCCTGTCTTAAATGCCAGCCCCGGCAGGGTGACGAGACCGGTGAGCACGGCTCTTAAGGGTTCTGATGAGGTACGCCTTACCGACGAAGGTTTAGAAGATGAGGAAGAGACCGTGGAGGAGAAGCCTAAGGAGAAGGAGAAAAAGGGCTTTCTTGCGAGATTTATAGAGTTTATAAGCGAGTGGCTGAGCGGCTGATTCAGCGCCTTTTCGTCGGATTGACATACAAAATAGCCTGCATTAAAATTATCCTTATTCAATATATAGCGAGGCGTTTATGTATAGAGACAATACTAAAAAGGTGCGTATCGGGGATCGTTTTATCGGCGGCGGAGAGCCGATACTCATACAGTCAATGACAAATACGGATACTGCAGATGTGGAGGCAACTGTGCAGCAGATACTGGAGCTAGAGGCTGCGGGCTGCGAGATAATAAGGTGCACGGTTCCGAACATATCAGCGGCAAGGGCTTTGTCGGAAATAAAGAAGAGGATACATATCCCGCTGGTGGCGGATATACATTTTGACTACAAAATGGCTATAGCCGCCATCGAAAACGGGGCAGATAAGATCAGGATAAATCCCGGAAATATTGGAGGCAGGGACAAGCTTGCGGCAGTGGTCAGGGCTGCTAAGGAAAAGGATATTCCTATAAGAGTCGGTGTCAATTCCGGGTCTCTGGAAAAGGAGATAATCGCCAAATATAGAGGAGTCAGCGCTGAGGGGCTCGTGGAGAGCGCACTGGATAAGGTTCGGATGATAGAGGATGAGGGGTATTACAATATAGTAATAAGCATAAAATCCTCTGACGTTTTGATGTGCGTACATTCCTACGAGCTTATGGCGAAGTCTTCAAATTATCCCCTCCATGTGGGCATAACCGAGGCAGGCACCGTTTTTTCGGGAAATATTAAGTCGGGAGCGGGTATCGGCATCATCCTCTATGAGGGCATCGGAGATACAATAAGGGTTTCACTTACCGGAGATCCGCTCGAGGAGATAAGGAGTGCCAGGCTGCTGCTTAAAAGCCTCGGGCTTAGACGCGGCGGAGTGGAGATCGTAAGCTGCCCTACCTGCGGGCGCACGAAGATTGATATTATAAAGCTGGCAGGAGAGGTTGAAAAGCTGGTGGCAGACTATGATGCCGATATAAAGGTTGCTGTAATGGGCTGTGCGGTCAACGGTCCGGGAGAGGCAAGGGAAGCGGATTTCGGCATTGCAGGAGGTGACGGAGAGGGTCTGATCTTTAAAAAGGGAGAGATCCTTAAAAAACTGCCTGAGAACGAACTTTTAGGAGCGCTGAAAAATGAACTCGACAAAGCCCTTTTATGAGGTCTTTCCGGCTTTGAAGCTGGAGGGGGAGGCGGGTGCGCTCTTTGGAGAAACCGGAGTCAGCCGGATAAGGAGCAGCAGCGACCACAGGATGGTCGAGGTCTATCTGCAAAGCCCGAATATCATATCGGACAGGGATATCAAGCGGACCCAGAGTTCCATAGAAAGGATGCTCGGAAGATATAAAACCCGGGTTAAGCTTATAGTGCGCTTTGAGCTCTCATCGCAGTATAACGTAAAGACGCTGCTGGAGCTTTACTCTGAAAGCATGGAGGAGGAATTAAAAAGCGCATCCCCGCTGACCTATAATATATACAGACATACAGCAATAGATACCTCTGAGGAAGGGAGCGTAACCCTCTGCCTTCCCGATAATATAATCGCCCACAGGGAGGAGAAGAACCTTGTGGATTTTTTTGAGGAGGTGTTGAATAACCGCTGTGGCCTCAAGATACTGATTAGAGTCAGCTATGAGAAGCACTCGGCAGAGCCTGAGCGCGCCCTGGAGGAGGAAAACTTACGGAAGACCCTGATACAGCTTGCCCGCAGAGATGATGAGAAGCCGGTTCCTCGGCAGGAGGGAGGCTCTGGAACTTCCGAGCCTGTCGAGATTCCTGATACTCCCGAAAGAGAGGCTGATAAGGGGAAAAAGGATAATGAGCAGCAGGACGGGGAGGAAAAGAAAAAGAGCAGGGGCTTTATCAATTCCAAGGATGAGGATGTAATCTATGGAAGGGATGTAAAGGACGAGGCAAAGCCCATATCCTCCCTGATAGGAGATATGGAGGAGAGCGTCTGTGTAAAGGGGAGGCTCTTCTGGTACGGCGAAAAGGAGATAGCCCAGGGAACGAAGTATATCATAACGCTGTATCTTACGGATATGACGGATTCCGTTAGCCTTAAGGTCTTTATAAATGCTGAGGATCGTGATGAGTTCTATTCGCTGGTGGGCGGAAAGGATCTCGAAAAGTGGAAGCCGACGCTTTATATTAAGGTTAAGGGCGTGTATATGGCAGACCGTTTCGAGAAAGAGAGCACAATTCAAAAGATATACGGTATAAAGAAGATACCTGAGTTTAGCATAGACCGCAGGGATAATGCACCGGTAAAAAGAGTTGAGCTTCACTGCCATTCTAAGATGAGTGAATATGACGGGGTAAGCTCGGTATCGGATATCATAAAGAGGGCAAGCGGCTGGGGAATGAAGGCATTGGCTATTACGGATCACGGAAATGTGCAGGCCTTTCCGATAGCGGCTCATTCCCTGCCTTCGGACCCTGAATTTAAGATGATATACGGGGTAGAGGGCTATATAGTGGATGATCTGAAAAAAGCCGTACTCTCCATGCCGGAGGACGAGCTTGGCAGGGAGCATCCGCTAAGCGGCAGCTTTGTCGTCTTCGATATAGAGACCACCGGATTTTCCGCCGACAGGGATAAGATCATAGAGATAGGCGCGGTCAAGGTGGAAAACGGGAGAATAACAGATCGCTACAGTACATTTGTCAATCCCGAAAGACCCATACCCTTCAGGATTAAAAATCTTACTCATATTAGTGATGAGATGGTAGAGGATTCGCCGGTCATCGCGGATATACTGCCGGAATTTCTGGATTTTATCGGAAAATCGGCTGTTGTTGCCCACAACGCTTCCTTTGATACGGGATTTATACGTAAAAATGCGAAGGATATGGGATATGGCTTTAATCCCATTATACTGGATACGGTTTCTCTTTCTCGTATCGTGCTGCCCGATCTTAAGAATTATAAGCTGGACACCGTGGCTGAGGCGTTAAATGTCTCCCTGGAAAATCATCACCGGGCTGTGGACGATGCAGAGGCTACGGCGGAGTGCTTTATCAGGCTTTGCGAGCTGCTTAATGCCAAAAAGGTTAAGAGCATCGAGGGTCTTATGACCATGGATACTATGCCTCCGAAGATGATAAAAAAGCTTCCGACGCACCATATCATCCTCCTTGCCAAGAACGAGATCGGCCGCATCAATCTCTACAAGCTCGTGAGCATGTCCTATATCAACTATTTCGCCAGAAGACCGAGGATACCCAAGAGCGAGCTTATGAAGTACAGGGAGGGGCTTATCGTCGGGAGCGCCTGCTCCGCCGGAGAGCTTTTCTCGGAGATATTAAGGGGCTCTTCGGAGGAGGAGCTTGTGAGGATCGCAAGCTTTTATGACTATCTCGAGATACAGCCCCTAGGGAACAACGGGTATCTTACCCGAAACGAAAATAGCTACACCGAGGAGGAGCTTAAAAACTTTAACCGCAGGATAATAGAGATAGGGGACAGGCTCGGGAAACCTGTCTGCGCAACCGGAGACGTGCATTTTCTGGAGCCTAAGGACGCGATATACAGGCGCATTATCATGACCGGACGTGAATATGAGGATGCGGACGAGCAGGGACCTCTCTATCTGCATACTACGGAGGAGATGCTTGAAGAATTTAAGTATCTTGGTGAAGAGAAGGCGAAGGAGGTCGTTATAACAAATACCAATCTTATCGCCTCGATGATAGACAGGATATCCCCGGTGCGGCCCGATAAATGTCCTCCCGTCATAGAAAATTCGGATAAGATACTAAGGGATATCTGTTATTCCAAAGCCCATGAGATATACGGGGAGACTCTTCCGAGGCAGGTTGAGGAAAGGACGGAGAAGGAGCTAAATTCGATAATCCAAAACGGCTACGCAGTGCTGTATGTTATAGCCCAGAAGCTGGTATGGAAATCCAACGAGGATAATTATCTTGTGGGCTCAAGAGGCTCGGTGGGTTCCTCCTTTGTGGCATACCTGGCAGGAATAACCGAGGTTAATTCCCTTAGCAGCCACTATATATGTCCTAGCTGTCATTATTATGACTTCGATTCCGATGAGGTAAAGGAATATTCTCTCAAGGGTATGTGCGGAGCCGATATGCCGGATAAGAACTGCCCGAGATGCGGAAAGCCGCTCGTTAAGGACGGCTTTGATATCCCCTTTGAGACTTTCCTTGGCTTTAAGGGAGATAAGGAGCCTGATATAGACCTTAATTTCTCTGGTGATTACCAGTCCAAGGCGCATAAGTATACTGAGGTAATATTCGGTGCGGGACAGACCTATCGGGCGGGGACGGTTGGAACCCTGGCGGATAAGACTGCGCTGGGCTATGTCAATAATTTTTATGATACGCATCAGGATGATATTATAAGCGGAAAGCACAATGACGATCCCGAGGCTATCATGAAAGGTTCGGAGCTTCTAGGACGTTCGGATGCCATAATTTACGGTCATTACGGAGCTTCGGAGAGACGCTCGGAGAAAATGAGGCTGGCAAACGGCTGTGTCGGCATAGCGAGGACGACGGGGCAGCATCCCGGCGGTATCGTCGTACTGCCCCACGGTGAAGAGATATATACCTTTACCCCGGTTCAGAGACCCGCCAATGATATGAAGGTAAATATCATAACCACACAGTTTGAGTACCATTCCATAGATCATAACCTTTTAAAACTGGATATACTGGGGCACGATGATCCTACCATGATAAGGTTCCTGCAGGATGCTACAGGAGTCAGGCTGGAGGATATAAAATTTGATGATCCTGTGGTAATGAGGCTTTTTACCTCGCCGGAGCCACTGGGTATAAAAAGCGAGGACATAAGGGGGGTTAAGACAGGGACACTCGGAATCCCGGAATACGGAACCAGCTTTGTAATACAGATGCTTGTAGATACTAAGCCTCAATGCTTTTCCGACCTTATAAGGATATCCGGGCTTTCCCACGGTACCGATGTCTGGACGGGAAATGCTCAGGAGCTTGTAAACAATATGAATAAGACCCTGTCGGACTGTATCTGCTGCCGTGACGATATTATGATATATCTCATCGCAAAGGGGATGGACCCTGCGCTTTCCTTTTCGACCATGGAATCCGTAAGAAAGGGTAAGGGTCTTAAGCCGGAGATGAAGGAAGCCATGGTGGAGTCGGGGGTTCCCGACTGGTATATAGATTCCTGCCTTAAGATAAAGTATATGTTCCCGAAGGCCCATGCTGCCGCCTACGTTATGATGGCGTGGA
Organism: Lachnospiraceae bacterium; assembly: GCA_017634255.1. The sequence goes on along the minus strand of JAGBNT010000013.1, from coordinate 3,660 downwards.
GAGTCGCCTGGTTCAAGATAAACAGACCGCTTGCGTATTATTCCGGATTTTTCTCCATTAGAGCCGGGATAATTGACTATGCCACGATGTGTACCGGAGCCGATACGCTTACGGAAACCCTGGATAAGCTTCTGGACAAGGAAAAGCAGCTGAAAAAGGAGAGAAAGAAGCTCTCGGCGACTGAGAAGGATCAGGTCAGGGATATGAGGCTCATCGAGGAAATGTATGCGAGGGGCTTTGAATTTGCGCCTATAGACTTGAAGATAGTAAATGCAAAATACTTTCAGCAGGTGGACGATAAGAGGATAATGCCTTCCCTTAAGACTGTGGAGGGAATGGGAGAGTCACAGGCGGACGCCCTTGTAAACGCGATAAGGAACACTATCGGGGAGGGAGATTTCATTTCCGTTGAGGATTTCAAGACCCGGACAGGCTGCTCGGACAACCAGGCTCAAAAGCTTAAAAGCTTAGGGCTCCTCGGGGACATACCCGATTCTGCGCAGATGAGCATCTTTGATTTTCTTGGCGGAGAATGAGATTGAGATTGGGGCTTCATTATGTTAAAATGTCTAACGGCAGTATGCGCAGAAATTCATATAGGAGGGGCGTAAGCGCCCGCAAATTTCGCGCAGAAACGCTTTATTTAAGCGTTTCCCTGATTGTCGCTTATAGTGTTTGGAGTTTGGCTTTAAGATGAGTGAAGAAAAGAGAAAGTACGAAAGGCATAATATGGAATGTACCGGGCTTGCTATCATCCCCGGGGAAAGTATGCAAAAAATCGTTATCCGTGATATTTCCATGAATGGAATAGCATTCTCTTTCCGTCACCTTGTAAACTGTTATATCAACGATCCCATAAAGCTGTTTTTCTACGACAGGAAAACCTCTCAGCTTTGTTCTCTTGACTGTACCATAAGGCGTGTTTTTGACGAGGGTTCTTTTTTGGCAATAGGCGCCGATTTCCAGGAGGGACAGGCTACCATAGAAAAGGTGGTTGAAAAACTCAAGGAATATGAGGATGAGGGGCAGGAAGCTACGTGATTTTTTCTGACATTTCTCTTCTCCTTTTAAAACTATTTTCAGTTTCAGATTTTAAGACTCCCTAAAGAGATCTCTGCCTTTGTATACGCATAATTATACACAGATTGTCAAGCGATCAGGGGACACTTCCCTGATTGAGTTGTAAACATGTTACTGTTCACAGCCTTTCAGGCTGCGAACGTAACGGGTTTTGCCAATTAAATCGCCTTCGGCGATGGAGCAAAACCCATTTAAACCACAACACATTGGGGCGAAACTGCGCAGTAAATGCGCAGTTCGCCTGTGAACAGTAACGTAAACATCTATGATTTATGATGAGTTTAAAATCATAGATCACGGGTATTTTCACAGGAATATATGTTTGTTGCATAACTTATGTTATTATATAGTTAATGATTAAAAGGGGCGAGGATATGGGCGATTTTACGAGAAAGCTTCCGATAGGAATACAGGATTTTGAAAAGCTCATAAGAGTGGGCTTAAGATAGATATATCTCTGTCATCTGAATACAGCGGGAGCTGCGGGATAACGGAAACAGAGCTTAAAAGTATAGTAAACGACAAAGTTCTTTTTACTTTGTCGTTTACTGCGCCGGATTTTGGGGGCTGTCGCACTAATTATTTAGTGCGACAGCCCCATATTATGCAGAAATAATGCGAAGAGGGGCTTTTATCGGTCAAAATGGGGGCTTCGGCACATTGGGTGCTATCACAGCAAAAAAATTCGTCACAGTTTTGGAACAATTCGTCACAGTTTTATTGAAAAGGCTTGACAAATAGATTACTGTGTGCTTGCAGGTGCAAAAAGTGAGTTCTGAATGATACCGGGGGCACACAGAATATATATGGATGCGATCGTATATACCAGAGATGATGACGAATACAGCCTTATAAAGACCACGCTTGAAAATGAAGCGGGGCTTATCGACGTGGACAGGCATCCGCTGAACGGACACAAAAGATATGACCATGGCTATGATGTAGTGGTCGTGTCGCTTAAAGGAGCCGAGGGCATGGAGGTGATGCTTGAGTATGCCAGGCGTTTTCCGGATACGAATATCATCTGGATCACGGAAGACCCGTTCTTTGCAGGGATAGCCCTGCGAAACCATATCTATGATTTTATCGAGCGCCCGTATGGTAAGGAGCGTCTGGAGCAGTCCATAAGGGATGTAATAGGCAGGTGCTCCAACAGGAACAGGTGGTGACAGAGGGCAGGGACTATAAGAGGGCCAGCCTTTGCAATAATATCAAGCCCGGCAGCGCGGCAGTCATCTTCGAGGGGATGAACGGCTACTGCGTCAGCCCCCTGAGTATCCCCCTGATTATCCCCTGATTATCCTTGAGAGGGCCTCTGAACTGTGATATATTAGATACTGGACAAAGCTTATGTATACTACGTTGCGCTGGAGCAGGTCATTATATACAGGAGAGGTATAATGTGCAGTAAAGTAAAAAATATTTTTCATCCCGTGAGCGGAGATGAATTAAGAAAGATGCTTTTGTTCGCTGTTGTTTGCGCCGTTAATCTTATTTTCGTGTTCTATCACGAATGTTGGCGCGATGAAGCCCAGGCGTGGCTTATAGCTCGTGACAATTCCCTCGGTTCTCTTTTTAGTGTTACCTCATATGAAGGACATCCCTGTCTGTGGTTTTTAATATTGATGCCTTTTGCAAGAGCCGGTCTTCCCTATGTAAGCATGAGGCTTATATCTTTTGCATTTATTGCTGCAGCGATATGGCTCATTATATACAAATTACATTTTTCAATGGCAATGAAAGCTATTCTTTCGTTGAGTCCCATGGGGCTGGCATTTTTTGTTACCCCTGCCAGAAGCTACTGCCTATGTGCGTTTTTAACGGTATTGCTTATTTTTGCCTACCGTAAGAGAAGCAGTGCTCCGATAATGTACGGTGCACTTTTGGCGATACTCCTGCAGGTACATATCATAATGGCTGGTCTTGTGGTTTCCTGTTGTCTTACATGGGGGGGTACTGCCTCTTAAAGATTTTTGGCAAGGCAGGAACAGGGATAACAAGGGGACAGATGATAGGAATTTCCCTGCCTGTGCTAAGCGGCTTCTTTTTATTATGGGAGTTTCGTGATGTCGGGAGTGTGGTAGGAAGCTTCGATAAAAATAAAGAAGCTCAAAGCATGCTCATGAAATTTTTGTCGGAGCTGTATCAGGATATTGAATATCTTATGGGCAGTTATACCATATTGCCGATGTGCCTTATAGTTGTGGCAACGATGATCTATCTTTGCGTAAAAAGCAGGGATAATTGGGGACCGACTTTTATTTTTACTGCCTCTGTTCTGTGGCAGGTGTGGATAGACACTTTTATTTATGGGTGCAGCTATCAGATAGCTACATGGTTATATTTGTTTTTCTGGTATGTTGCGGTATGCTTTGAGCATCTGCCGTCTTTTGTAAAGGATAAAAGCGAGGCGAAGGGGATAGGGGATTCACTGCTGACAGCTTTTTTTGCAGTTATTGTATTGACAGGAGTGTGGGGGTCTTTCGGACAGGAGACCTTAAAGGACCTCTATATGCCTTATACAGCAGCCAAGGCTGCCGCTGAGACTATAGAGGCTCTTCCGGACGGAGCGGTGATATT